>NZ_JAASUA010000010.1:0-101787 GCF_014322845.1 Listeria immobilis
CTTGCTACTGTACCCATTTTTCTTCATCCCTTTCTGCTCATTTTTAGAAAAAAACGCCACTTACGAGAATCTCATAAGTGGCGTATTCGGTATTAGGCTTAAAACCCGAAGTTTTAAGAAAATTGTTGCTCAATTTGATCCATCAAATTCGCAAATTCCGTCACCTTTAGTTTTAATTGATTAAACTGATCAAAAAATTGTGAAAAAGCTTGCCTCTCCCATTCACTGCGAAAGTGTTCACGTAATGGAAATAAGCATTATGGCATTTGTTCGATTTCTCGTGCACTAATTTCAAAAGGTTTCACACGATCCCGTAAATCAGCTGAGGTCATTCTAATTGTCCAGCCATAAAAACCATCTTCTATATATTTTTTCAATTCCCAATATATCACAACTCTACTCTATTGTCTGTGTCTAATTTGTGAAATTTATAACTTAAAAATATCCTGTTTGAGAAAGCTATTACTATCTATGTGTAAGGGTAAAAAACTAGGGGCACATGGATTGATGAAGATCTTTTTTATCATAGGAAAAAATTTCATTCGCCTAAAAAAATCAGCGGTACCAAAATCAACACAATAATAGTGTGAAATAAAAACATCCTTTTCAATCACCTAATCATGGAAAAAGTAATCAACTAATCACATATCCGGGACTATGATATGAACCTTATCCAAGTATCACTACCTTTACATTTGGATAGGGTATGTGTTTTAAGGAATTAAACATACCACACATATCAAGAAAATTGGTTTTTGTTTGGTATTCATTTTCGTGGAATTGGCATAGTTTAAAACAAGATGGCTCTGCAAACTAATAAATTATTTCCAGTGAAATCAAAAACCGCACTCCTTTAAAAGGAAATGCGGCTTTTTATTGGTTGTTATTTTTTCGGTGGGACGTTTTCTTGATGGTCTCCTTTTCTTGTAATGAATGGCCACCAGTTACCACGACCGAAAAGTTTTACCATAACTGGAACGAACAATGGTAAAATAACGATGGCATAAAGGATAAGCCCGATTAGAACTACTGTTGCAATTTCTAATAGCGAAAGAACACCAGCTGGCATCATTGCGGCAAATGTTCCACCAAGAATAATGACTGCCGAGAAAATGACGCCTCCCATGTTTTTCATCGCTTTTATCATTCGTTCACGAACCGAAAGTCCATTATATTCGTTAAATCGGGACATTAAGAATATGGAATAATCAATCCCAAGTGCGACTAGAACAACAAATCCAAAGAATGGAGTTGCCCAAGTAAGTCCACTATAGCCTAGGATTCGCATGAAGATAATTTCTGCAAAACCAAGGGCTGCAAAATAAGTTAATACGAGTGAGGCGATTAAATAAAGTGGCATTACTAGAGAACGTAATACAATAACTAGAGTAATAAATACACTTGCCAAAACAATGATCAGTACTAAATGATAGTCGGCGGTGGACATATCACGTGTATCATAATTAGCGCTTGTCATCCCGCCAATCCCAATTTTAGCATTTTCAAGTTTAGTTCCTTTTGTGCTGGCTGCTAACTGCTCATTAATATCATCTATTGAATCCATTGCTTCATTAGAATATGGATTTTTTGTTAATACAACATTAATTGTTGCTAGTTTGCCGTCATCAGAAATATATTGATCTAATACTTTTTGAAAATCTTCATTTTTTAGTAGTTCATCTGGAACATAAATTCCGGAACTTGCATACGGCACATTGGACCAATCATTGATAAGACCATTTGCAGTATTTAAACCACTTTGTACTTTGCCTAAACCGTCTGCTCCAGATTTTAAGCCACTCGTAAGTTCACCCATCTGCCCACTAATTCCAGAAAATCCATCTTTTAGTGCGCCTTGTCCAGCGGCAATTTGACTTAAAGCGGTTGATATTTCGGGCATTTTAGCAACAACTTGACTTTGACCATCTGCGGCTTGATTTAAACCTTGTTCCAATTGATCAAGTCCTGTTTCTATTTGGCTAAGGCCGGAATTAAATGCACTTAGACCACTAGAAATTTGTTTTGATTGTTCATTTAATTGGGCCATTGCAGTAGCCAACTGTTGGATACCTTGATTTAGCTCGGTCATTTTTGTTTGTAGTGTAGCCATTTGGTTATCGGCGGCTGTTTTAAGTTCAGTTCCAGCAGTTTGTAAACCTTGTATATTTGCGGCTAGTTGTTGGAACTTAGGATCATTGCTAATTTCTGGATGTGCCGCAGCGAAGGTTTGGAAGGAATCTGCAATTTGTTTAAACTGCGCTTCTAATTTAGATGTATCAATTGCTTCTGCATTTGGATCCGTGAAACTATTTAGCTGATCTGCTACACTTTGGAGATTTTTTTGAATTTCTACATAACCAGCTTGAATTTGAGTCTCGCCATCTTGTAGTGCAGTGAGTTGTGTTTTCGCATCTGATATGCCTTGTTTTAGGTCACCTGCTCCACTTGCTCCGCTTTCAATACCTGTTTGAATTTGTGTAAGAGCGGTTTGGAGTTGTGTGATACCTTGTTGAGTTGCGACGGTACCTTGTTGTAAATCACTAACACCTTCCACTGCCTGATTTAACGCTGGTTCCGATTTTTTTAGTTCGGAGCTGGCTGAATCAAGCCCCTCCTTCACTTGTCCAACACCATCTGTTGCTTGATCGACACCGTTATTTACTTGACCGGCTTGGTTGTTAATGTAGATATCATCCACACGTTTCCCTGCTGGTCGTGAAGCACTCATAACCATATCGACACCTTTTAAATGTGATAAATCTGCTGAAATTTTTTCAATTTGAGCAATATAATCTGCTGTCCGCATATTATCGTCATTTTCAATAAAGATTTGCGTTGGTGCTACTTGCCCTGCTCCAAAACTATCTGAAACAATTTCAAATCCTTTTTTTGATGGATATTTATCACTAATTTCATCTAATGAGTTAAATGATTCTGTTCCTGTATGAAGTAAAATTGGAGGTAAAGTAATGGCTGCCACGATAAGTAATGCTATCCAAGGTCTTGCAAATGCGAATTTACCAGCAGCTCCCCAAACTTTATTTTCTTTATGACTAATATTTTTATTTAATGGCCAGAATAAATGGGTTCCTAGTGTACTCATGAAAAATGGCACGAGTGTATAGAGCGAGGCTAGTAAGACGATAATACCAACACCAACTGCTACAGCGGAACGATATAAATCAAACTGTACAAAATAAAGAGAAGTAAATGCCACGAGTACAGCTACCCCACTATAGATGACTGTTTTTCCAGCTGTACGATAAGTTGCATGAACAGCTTCTTGCGGATTTAACCCTGCGCCCATTTCTTCTTTAAAGCGACTCATTAAGAGAATACAATAATCCGTTCCTATTCCAAACATAATACAAACCATAAATATTTGTGTATATGTAGAAACAGGGAAATTAAATAGGTCGATTAAAAAAGCTACGGAACTTTGAGCTACGAGATAACTTATGCCAACTGTGATAAGTGGAATAAATGGTGCTACTGCTGAACGAAATACAAGAAATAGTACGACAAGAATAAAGACAACAGTAATTCCTTCTGTTTTATGTAAGCCATCTTCTGAACCTTGTATAACGTCCTCTTGAATTAATTTATTCCCAGTTAAATAACTATCCATTCCTTGGATATCCATTTTTTTATCTAATGCGTTACGAATGCTCTTAACAGAAGCTTCTGAGTCATCCACTGTTAAAGTAGCCACCATTGTTTTTCCGTCTTTTGATAAGAATTTTTCTTTTAATTCTGGCTGGTTAAAACTAGATAAAACGTTGGTTACATGGAGCGCTTCTTTATCTTTATCAATGGAGTCCAATGATTTTTCGATATGCTTTAAATCAGTCCCAGTTAATTTATGATCTGCATTATAGACTGCTATATAGGCCGAACCTTTTTCATCAGGATTATGTTTCTTTTGCATTTCTGTAGCTAGTGAAGACGGATAGCCATCAGGTAATTTTAGCTCCCCTTTTTCACGTACTAAATCTGCCATGGGCGGCGCAACTAGCATTAATACAACAGCTGCCACAAGCCAAAAAGCCAAAATAGCCCATCGTAGTTTTAAAACCCATTTCATACCAAATCTCTCCTTTTACATTCTTGTTTGAATGACTGACCTGGTGATTTTTTCATATAGCTTTAAAAATTGTTCGCTCTCTGTTTCTCCTAGAATTTCTAACCATTCATTAACAAGGTTTTCCATTTTCTTTTCACATTCTTGATAAACCTCATTTCCTTTTTCGGTGATGGTTAAAACAATTGCTCGCTTATCACTTGGATTTTTTGCTCGGGTAATATAGCCTTTTTCTTCTAGCTTTTTAAGTTTTGGTGTGACTGCACTTTTATTTACTAATAAAGAAATAGCTATATCACTTGCGCTAATTCCATCATTATCAGCAACTTCACGTAAAACAAAAAATTGCTCGATAGATATATCCGCAGTATTAGTAGAAAGTTCTGATATAACTTGATGAATTTGTGTTAATGCAAATATGTATGTTTGTTGATAGCTACGAATCAGTTGTTTTATTTTTTGTTTTTCCAAATAAAGTTCACCCCTTTAACTATTTTTTAAGTTTAGTATTTTTTACGGATTTAGTCAAATAAAAAAACCTGCTAAAATGAGTCGGCTCCTAAAAGGTGAATTTTGAGTTTTCCTTTTAAGAACCGCTTCAAAAAGCAGGTTTCTCCTTATTCTACTGATTTAAGTGCTTCAATCATATCAATTCTTTTTAATTTAATATGCATAACTATCATTACAATAGAAGCGAAAATTAATGTTAGAATACTAGAAAATAGGTAACTTGTCCAATTAATTGTTGGGCTAAACATCATTTGGTCCACTTCTGCAGTGGTGATAATAAAGCGATG
Source organism: Listeria immobilis (assembly GCF_014322845.1). NCBI lineage: Bacteria > Bacillati > Bacillota > Bacilli > Caryophanales > Listeriaceae > Listeria > Listeria immobilis. The sequence goes on from NZ_JAASUA010000010.1 coordinate 4,879, forward strand.
TAGGAAAAAGCCGAGTACAAAACCGGTGACAATCCCCATCAGTGTCAAAATAATGTTTTCTCTATATACATACATTGTCACTTCTTTTGGATAAAAACCAAGTACCTTTATGGTTGATAATTCTCTAATGCGTTCTGATACATTGATATTTGTTAAATTATATAATACGACAAAAGCAAGCAATGCAGCAGAAGTGATCAGTACGACAATAACAATATTTAAGCTATCCAATGTATCTGTCAACATCGAACTTACATTGTTAGAGAATGTTACGTTTAAAATCGATTTACTGTCCACTAATTTCTCCGCAAAATCGGTTTCGGTCTTTTGTGAAGTATCCTTTAGCATTAATAAATCTAAATTATAAACAGGCTTTTTATCAAAAATTTGCTGATAATAAGTTGGAGTCATATAAAGGTAGTGCATTGCATAGTTTTCGGTAATCGCACTAACTTTAATGCTAAACTTATCATTTTGCGCATTTTTAACTGTAACTTTATCTCCTGGTTTTATATCATATAATTTAGCTAATTTTTCACTAATAATCGCTCCATCGTTTGTTAGTTTTTCAGTTGTATGGCTCGCCCGATCGCGAAGCACAATATAATCAGGTAATTCATTTACATTTTTAGGAACAATAATCGAAAGTGCTTGTGCTGATTGACCAGACTTCACTGCATCCAGATTGGTTTGCGCAAAAGCCAATTTATTCGCAACATTTGGATCTGCTATAAGTTCTTGATACGTTTCTTTCGCTGACTTGGGTGCGCTAGTATCTTGATAGATGGCAGCATCGTACTTCATAATCTCCCCATACTGCATTGTGGCAATATCACTAATAGAGTTTCTAAGGCCAAAACCTGTCAAAATCAGCGCTGTACAACCTGCTACTCCAAGTACCGTCATTAACATCCGCTGCTTATAACGGAAAAGATTACGTGCTGTTACTTTACTTGTAAAATTCATTCGCTGCCAAATAAAATGAATACGTTCTAAGAAAATTCTTTTGCCTATTTTTGGTGCTTTCGGGCGCATTAGAGTAGCTGAATTCGCGCGAAGTTCCGCACGACAAGCCACATATGCAGTAAATGTAGTACAAAGTAGTGCTACAAATAAAGCTAATAGGCTGTAACTCCAGTAAAATGCTATGTCTACAGATGGCATTGCATACATTGATTTATAGGCATTAAAAATAATATTTGGGAAAAACTGGAAACCAATTAAGATTCCCACGACACTTCCAAGCACACTTGCAATGGAACCATAAACAAGATATTTCAAAATGATGCTGCTATTGGAATAACCGAATGCTTTTAATGTCCCAATTTGTGTTCTTTGTTCCTCCACCATTCGAGTCATTGTTGTTAAACAAACAAGGGCAGCAATTAAGAAAAAGAAGATAGGAAAAGCGGTTGAAAGGGAAGTTAAACGATCTGCATTTTCTTTATACTCGCTATAACCAGGATTATCATTTCGGTCCAGTACATAATATTTTGGTGATTTTAATGCATCTAGTTTTTCTTGACCAATTTGGACATCTTTTTCCGCTTTTGAAAGTTTGGTTTCTGCTTTTTTCTTTTCAGCTGTAAATAAGTTGAGATTTTTTTCGTATTCAGCTTCTGCAGTATTTAACTTCGTAAGTGCCTGTTGTAATTCTGCTTGTCCTGTTTCTTTTCCAGTAGCTAATTCTTGTTTGGCGGAAGTAAGTTTTTTCATTCCTGCCTCATATTGTGCTAGCCCTGTTTGATAAGTGGTTTTGGCTGTTTGTAATTCTTGTTTTTTCTGCGCAAGATTTTTAGCACCTTGATCTAGTTGTCGTCTATCAGCATTTAATTCATTTCGCGCTGCTTGATAAACTTGTTCTCCCGCAGTGACCTGTTCAAGTGCTGCATTAAGACTAGAACGAATTTCAGCATCTGTAATAGTACCGCTGTCGTAATCGTCCATCAAATTATCTAATGTCTCTTTATAATCAGCTTTTTCACTCGCTGATATTTCTAATTCTGTTGCAATTTGTTCAAATGAATCTGTTAAAGCTGCTCGGTCTAATTGATAATTAGTTAAATCTGGTTGGCTTAACGCATTTTCTAAAGTTGATCGTGCAGTTCTTAAATAACCATTAACACTGTTTAAAAGGATATTGTTATCTTCCCATACAGCTTGATTATCATTTAGCTCTTCTTCTGCTTGTAAAAGTGCTTCTTCTCCGTCGGTAATTTGGCTTTTAGCAGCAGTAAGTTTTGTATTGGCATTAGCAAGTTCCTGTTCTCCAGCAGTAATTTCTGCCTCCCCTTGCTTGATTTTAGCATCGTAACTTGCTTTAGCGGCATTATACTCTGAAAAACCCGTATCGATTTGTGCTTTTGCGTCTGCTAATTTAGCTTCATTTGCTTGCAGTTCAGCTCTAGCTTTATTTATATCATTTGTTGCATCGTCCAGTTTCTTTTGCTCTGTTTGTTTAATTTTAGCTAAGCGATTTGCTGGTTGTTCTTGAAGTGCCTTTTCAATATTTGCCTTGTCTTTTTTTTCTGTGGAAATATATGTATCACTAAAAGCTTTTTGGGAGGCTAAATTTTGAAATGTTATATTGGCAACTGTATATTCTGGCAAATCAAAATCTTGTTCTGGAATGACACCAAAAGCATCTGTTTTTCCTTTACCAACAGTACTTGAGCCACGTTCAGATTTTTGAATGTAAGCAGGCGACTGAACAAAACCAACCACTTTATAAGTTGATTTAGCTAATGTATTAGTTAATTCATCCCCGCTACTATCCACAAAAGTTACTTTATCGCCAAGTTTTACATTTTGGTGAATCGCTTTATTGTTATCCAGTGCAATTTCTCCAGATTTTTCTGGTAAATGTCCACTTATCACTTTGTATTTGTTTAAGTTTGCTTTTTCTGATAAGGAATATAATTTAGTTACTATATTTTTATCTTTCATCAGTGTATCTGCCGTATAGCCAAGTTCCACTTCTTCTATACCTGAAATTGATTCTAATGCTTCTTTATCTGATTTATCTATGCCATAGGTGGATTGTACACGAAAATTTGCTAACTCATATTTCTGAAAATAATTATCAGCAGTTAAAAGCATGTCTGGTCCTGTCGCTTTAAGTCCGGAGAAAAAAGCAACCCCCAGCATAATCAACATAAAAATTGAGATAAAGCGGCTTTTCGAACGCCAAATTTCACGGAAAATGTCTTTCCATAATGCTGTACGTTTCACTAGTTGCTCCTTTCTACCATTCTAAGTCATTAATAGACATTGGTTCCGGGTTTTCTTTAATACTACGAACTTTTGCGTTATTAATTTCGATGATTCGGTCCGCGATAGGAGTTATTGCTGTATTATGAGTAATGATAATAACTGTAGTACCCGTGTTTTTACAGGTTTCTTGGAGAAGCTTTAAAACTGATTTTCCCGTATCATAATCTAGTGCGCCTGTTGGTTCATCGCAAAGTAATAATTTAGGTGCTTTTGCAAGAGCCCTAGCGATAGCCACCCGTTGTTGCTCTCCACCAGAAAGTTGTGCGGGAAAATTATTTAAACGATGACTTAAGCCGACTTGTGTTAAAACTGTCTCCGCATCTAAAGCATTGGGTGCAATTTGAGCAGCTAATTCCACATTTTCTTTGGCAGTTAAATTCGGTACTAAATTATAAAACTGAAAAACAAAACCAACATCTGTTCGGCGATATTTGGTTAATTGTTTTGTATTATACTGAGCAATATCTTGGTTATCAACCATAATTTTGCCCTCACTGGCGTTGTCCATTCCTCCTAAAATATTTAGAACAGTAGATTTACCTGCACCAGAAGGACCAACAATAATAACTAATTCCCCTTTTTTTATTCCAAAGTTTATTTTGTCATTTGCTGTAACAACATTCTCACCCATTTGGTAGTATTTGGATACATCTTTCATTTCTACATAGGTCATTTTTCCCGTCCTTTACTTTGTGCCATATTTAATTATTATACCATGCACTATTTCATTAAGTGAAGTTAAAAAAGTTAACCTGTAAGAAAATTGTTTCTCACAGGTTAACTTGGATAATTAACGAATAATCGCGTTTAATTTTTCTTGTAACGCTTCGATAACCTTATTTGTTGCTTTTTGTACATCTTCTTCCACAAGTGTTCTTTCGTTATCAAGGAATGTTAATGTATAAGCGAGTGATTTTTTATTTTCCCCAATGCTTTCACCTTCAAAAATATCAAATAACTCTATATTTACCAACAAGTTTCCGCCATGTGCTTTGATAACTTGTTCAATCATTGCATGATCAGTCTCTTTGTCAACAAGTAGCGCTAAATCACGTGTCATTTCTGGATAGCGTGGAATTGGATGGTAGACAATTTTTTCTTTAGATGCCGCAAGTAATGCTTCCACATTGATTTCAAAGACATATGTTTCTTTTAAATCGACACTTGCTTCTAAAGCTGGATGAAGACCAGCAAGGTAACCAATTTCTTTTCCTTCTATATAAATGCTTGCAGTTCTTCCAGGATGTAACTCTTCTTTTTCAGTTTGTTTCCAAACTAGTTCTGCTTTAATGCCTAACTTCTTCACTAAACCTTCGACAATTCCTTTTAGAACGAAAAAGTCTACTGGTTTCGATGCTTTTTGCCAATCATTCTCTTGCCAGTTACCGGTAATCAATCCTGCCAAATGTTCTTGTTCAATTGGTAAATTATCACCTTCTGTTGCAAAAAATACTGTTCCCATTTCATAAAGTGCCACATCCGTATTTTTACGAGCAATATTATAACTTGCGCTACGAATCAGTTGTGGTACGATACTTGTTCTTAAATGGCTATGTTCTTCACTCATTGGCATTGAAAGTGCTACTGTGTTTTCGTTAGTTAGCGCTAAACGAGTCGCATCTTTTTTAGAAGTCAGCGAATAAGTCAATGCTTGGTTAAGTCCCGCACCTTCTAAATAAGTACGCATTACACGGCGCATTTTTTGACTTTCTGATAAGCCACCAGTTGTACTTGTTGCTGGAAGTGTAGCTGGAATTTCATCGTAACCATATATACGAGCAACTTCTTCTAAAATATCAGCTTCAATCGTGATATCCCAACGTCTAGATGGTACTTCAATGATTAAGGCATCTTCTTTTACTTCTAATACAAAGCCAAGTCGATTAACAATAGTTTCTATTTCAGATTGAGTGATTTCTGTTCCTAAAATGCGATTAATCCGTGTTAAGCTTGTTTCAATTTTATTGATTGCTTTTTCACGGTTATCTACTTCGACAACGCCACCAACTAATGTGCCACCAGTAAGTTCGGCGATTAGCGCACCACCATGAGCAAGTGCTTTCTCAACTTTCCAAGCATCTGATCCTTTATCATAACGAATACTTGCTTCGGTGCGTAAATATAATTCTCTCGATGCTTTCCCTATAGAAGAACTACTAAAAATAGCGCCTTCTAACGCAACAGTTGTAGTATTTGCCGTAACTTCTGAAGATTCTCCGCCCATAACCCCTGCAATTGCAATTGGCTCTGTTCCATTTGTAATGACAGTATGACCAGCTTGAAGTTTTCGTTTTTCACCATCTAATGTAACAATTTCCTCATGTTCTTTAGCGGAACGAACCACGATTTTTTTGCTGCCAATTTTATCATAATCAAATGAATGTAACGGTTGTCCATATAATAAATTAATGTAATTAGTGACGTCCACCACATTATTATGCGGTCGAATTCCTGCCTTCATCAGTTTTGTTTGTAACCATAGTGGCGATTCTTCGATAGAAATATTTTCAATCATTTTAATTGCATAATAAGGTGTTTCGGTAGGATTTTCCACTTCTACAGTTAAAAATGCCTCCGCTTTTCCTTTTTCTGAAACATCGGGTTGTCTTGGTTGCGCTGGTTTTTGGTGAATAATCGCTCCAACTTCATGGGCTACACCGTTCATACTTAAAGCATCTGCACGGTTAGGTGTAATAGCCATATCCAAAATTGCATCATTTAGACCCATTAATGCGATTGCGCTCACGCCAACTTCCACATGTGCCGGTAAAACATAAATTCCCTCTGCATAAGCTTTAGGAACAACTTTACTTTCAAACCCTAGTTCTGCGAGTGAACAAATCATTCCTTCTGATACTTCACCACGTAATTTAGCACGTTTGATTTTAAGACCACCGGGAAGTCTTGCGCCAACTTTAGCAACAATCACTTTTTGTCCAGCAGCAATATTTGGTGCCCCGCAAATAATTTGTACAGGTTCTTCATCGTCTGTTTGTACTAAACATTTATTTAATTTTTCTGCATCAGGATGTCGTTCACAAGTTAAAACTTCCCCGACAACAATGTTTTTCAAACTAGCGCTTAATTCTTCTACACCTTCAATTTCGATTCCGGTTCTTGTAATTGCTTCTCCTAGCTCTTCCGCAGATAACGGGAACTCTTCAAAAAATTCTTTAACCCAATTATATGAAACTAACATTAGATTTCCCCCGTTTCTGTACTTTGAAATTGCTTCGTAAAGCGTAAATCATTGGTATATAAATGGCGAATATCATCTACCGCATATTTCAACATGGCAACCCGTTCTGGTCCAATACCAAAAGCAAACCCACTATAACGAGTAGAATCTATCCCGGACATTTCAAGTACATTTGGATGAACCATGCCACTACCTAGAATTTCAATCCACCCAGTTCCTTTACAAACTCGACACCCTTTTCCACCGCATTTAAAACAAGAAATATCCATCTCAACGGAAGGCTCTGTAAACGGGAAAAATGATGGGCGCAAACGAATTTCACGTTCTTCGCCAAACATGGTTTTAGCAAGTACAGTTAAGGTTCCTTTTAAATCTGCAAAAGTAATATTTTCACCAACCACTAGTCCTTCGATTTGGGTAAATTGATGGGAGTGAGTCGCATCATCATTATCACGACGATATACTTTACCTGGACAAATTACTTTGATGGAACCATTTTTAAAATCATGTTTTTCCATCGTTCTTGCTTGTACTGGTGACGTTTGTGTGCGAAGTAAAGTATTTTCTGTAATATAAAAGCTATCTTGCATATCGCGAGCTGGATGGTCTTTAGGTAAATTTAATGCTTCAAAATTGTAATAATCTAGTTCTACTTCTGGACCTTCAGCAATTTTGTACCCCATTCCAATAAACATATCTTCCATTTCTTCCACTACTTGAGTCAACAAATGGCTAGTCCCAATACTTGGCTTACTTCCAGGTAAAGTTACATCAATTGTTTCGGATTTTAGCTTTTCATTAATTGCTTCTTCTTCTAAAATTGTTTGTTTTTCAGAGATAGCTTCTGTTAAAGCTGTTCTTACTTCATTAGCGAGTGAACCCATTTTTGGTCTTTCTTCAGCAGAAAGTTTCCCCATTTGTTTCATGATTTCTGTCATAGGACCTTTTTTACCAAGGTATTTCACTCGTAAATCGTTCAATGTTTTTAAATCAGTTGCCGCGGAAATTTGTACTTCTGCCTCACTTTTCAGCGTTTTCAATTGTTCTAACATACCGTTCACTCCTTCTTTTTAGACAAAATAAAAAAGCTCTATCCACAAAGGGACGAGACTTCTCGCGGTACCACCCTAATAAGAACAAATAAATTGCTCCCACTCAAAATTTTGATAACGGCTTAGTAACCGGTCCACCTTCACGTTAACTACGCTTCCCAGTGGCGACTCCAGAGCTGAAATGTTCACAAATTTGTTTGCAAAGTGGCTTCCAGTCTTTGACCACTTCTCCCTATCCAGACGCACTTTGTTACTTTTCTCTTTCATTGTCTTTTCGTATTTAGATAGTATCTATTATAATATGCTTTAATCAAATATTCAAGCTAAAAAATAATCTCTCCAAATTTAGAGGAGAGATTATCCTTCGTTTAATTTGGCACTTCCACCCATTTATCAGCCCAGCACTGGACCTCTAGCATTACTTCTTGGAGTGCTTTACCTTTTTCAGTTAGTTCATATTCAATGCGTACAGGAGTTTCTGGATATACTTGTCTTAAGCAAATATCCATTTCCTCAAGTTCCTTCAAACGTTCTGCAAGCACCCGATCACTCATTTGTGGTATCTCAGCGGCAACTTGTTTAAACCGTTTTGGACCAGTCAGTAAGACATTGATGATAAGTCCTGTCCAGCGTTTACCTAATAATTGGAACGCCGATTCAAATTTCGGACATACTGTATGTGCATCAGTCATAATTCTCACCTCTCAAGACATTGTAACATATTTATCATCAGAAAGTAACTAATTAATACCACGTTGCTTATTTTTAGTAAGTTGTTGGTCTATTTGACCTATTTTTGCTTTTGGATTAAACTATTTATAAGAAATATGATAAAAAGGAGAAATTACTATGCCATCTATTCGTTACCTTGTAAAAACAGATGTTTCTGAGACTTTAGAGATTATTAAACGAGGTCAAGTTGGTTCTAATATTGTCTTTTCAGAAATTCAAACATTTGAATTTGGAGATTTGGCGATGCTTGCTTGCGAAAAATATTATTTCCGTTCCTCTAATCGGGCAGCTTTATTTGTAAATATTAATAACTTTCACGGAGAAACTGAGGTTACCATTATTTCAACAGGTAGCTCGAATGGCTTTTTTACGGGTATTGATTGGGGAGCAGCGTTTGATTATATGCATAGTGTGGTAGCAGATTTAAAAAATGTCGTTATACGTGAAGTAGAAATGGAGCAAATGAAAGAAGTATAAATAAAAAAGAGTGCGCAAGTTTTTAATTACTGTAGTGCGCTCCTAATGTTAGATTTTTATTCTAATTTTAGGGGCGCATACATACTTAGCACTCTTTTTTATTATTTTCGTAATCCGTATAATAAAATTCCTGCAGCAACAGCGACATTTAATGATTCACTATCACCATAAATCGGAATATACACTTTTTCTGACAATCGCGCTTGTAATTCTGCTGAGATACCATTTCCTTCATTCCCAACAATTAAAGCTAGTGTATCTCGTTTCATTGTGTCATTTAATGACTTAGCTTGATTATCAAGAACAGCTCCAATTACTGGTACACCTTCTTCTTCCAAGTTCACAATCCAATCCACTAAGTTTGCTTGGATTACAGGAATATGGAAATGGCTACCTTGCGCACTACGAATAACTTTTGGATTATAAAGATCTGCACTGCCACGCCCAAGAATTACGGCATCATATCCAGCTGCATCTGCTGTACGAATCAGGGTGCCAACATTACCAGGATCTTGAACGGCATCAACTAAAAGTAGTTTTTTTCCGTAAAGCAATATCAAGTCCGGTTCCGTAGTAGCAACTACCGCAAAGACTCCTTGTTCTGTCATCGTCTCACTTATCAAATGACTGATTTCTGTACTAATCTCAAAAATATCGTAATGTCCTTTTAGCCACTCTTCTGGAACAGATACACCTTTTGAAACAAGTAACTCTAGTACGAGACCGTCTTGGCGTAATGATTCTTCTACTAAATGAAAACCTTCTACCAAATAAGTACCTGTTTTATCACGGCCTTTTCTAGTTTGTAATTTTTTCCATGTTTTCACACGGTCGTTTTTTACAGATTGAATCTGCTCCATGAAAGTTTTCCTCATTTCTCGAAACTCAACCTAGTCGAATTTCTGTTACTTTTTCTTGATCAAGTCGTTTAACAACTTCCGTAATTAATTTTACTGCATTTTCGAAATCATCGCGATGTAACATAGATGAATGCGAATGGATATAACGGGTTGCGATAGTAATGGATAGCGAAGGAATTCCATTGCCAGTTAAATGGATAGAACCAGAATCTGTTCCGCCCATTGGAATAGCTTCAAATTGGTAAGGAATGGATAATTCGTCCGCAACATCGGTCACAAAATCACGAAGACCTGCGTGTGCAACCATTGACGCATCATAAATAACAATTTGTGGTCCTTTCCCCATTTTACTCATTGCTTCTTTCTCTGTTACACCTGGAGTATCTCCTGCGATACCAACGTCAACACCAAATCCAATATCTGGTTGAACAAAATGTGTTGCTGTTTTTGCTCCGCGTAAGCCTACTTCTTCTTGAACTGTTCCAACTCCATAAACAATATTAGGATGTTGCTCTTTTTGTAAATTTTTTAGTACTTCAATGGCAATTGCAAGGCCAATTCTATTATCCCATGCTTTTGCAAGTAAAAATTTCTCATTTTTCATTACTGTAAAATCAAAAGCAGGAACAATCATATCACCAGGACGAATTCCGTAACTTTCAACTTCAGCTTTATCAATTGCACCAACATCAATAAACATATCTTTAATATCAAAAGATTTTTGGCGTTCTGCTGCGGTCATAACGTGTGGTGGTTTTGAACCAATCACACCCGTAATTTCTTCTCCAGCACGAGTGACTATCGTTACCTTTTGTGCAAGCATAACTTGTGAAACCCATCCACCTACTGTTTGAAATTTGATGAATCCTTTATCATCAATTTGGCTGACCATAAAACCGACTTCATCTAAATGACCGGCTATCATAATTTTTGGTCCAGCTTCATTACCTACTTTTTTAGCAATTGCGCTACCTAAACCGTCCATTTCAAACGTATCAGCTAACGGTTCAATGTATTCACGAAATACGTTTCTAACTGCACGCTCATTACCAGGGATACCTTTCGCATCAGTTAACGCTTTTAACATCTTTAATTGTTCATCCATATAAAATAACCCCTCCTTAATAAACTCCTTATACATTATAACAGTTTCTTCAGAAAAAACCTGTTAAAATGCAAAAAAAGCTGAGAATGACTTTTCAGCTTTTTGTGATATTATTACCAAGTGATGGATTGTATATTTAATAAAGGTACTTTTTGAACTAATTTTTCTTTTGGCTTAGTGATAGCATACTGTGTTTTATGAAGTTCTGAAGTATCGATTTTCATATTGATTACTAAGCGATTTTGCTCATCTGTTTTTAATAGCGACTCTAACGTAGGTGAATAATCTTCTGACTGATAAAAGTTTTTAACTGCTGTGCTTTCCACCCAACCAATTGATTCACCATTTTGATGGATGTGATACCATAAAATATTGGAATCGGATAGCTTTACTTCTTGGTCAATCGAAACTTTTCGCCCAATATATTTAGAAATACTTTCTAACGGTTTTGCTTCTTTTGTACCACTTGGAGCGGACCAAATAAAACTATTGTCTTTTGATGTTACTGCCCCAACAGCTTTAATTGCTTTTTCAGATACAGGTTCACTGTATACTGTGTCATATTTATTTAAATTTGCTTTTTTTATTAGTTCGATTAATTTTGCTGCATATTCTGGATCAGATGAATAACCTGTTTTACCTAATGCAATAGCTGCTTTTTCAAAATCATATTCATTGATTAAACCTGCATATAAATGTTTGTTCCAAGATGGGCCATTAACAAATAAAAGTGCGTGATCCTTCATGGATTCGTACCAACTTGGATATGCTCTAAATTTAGCATCCGTTCCAACCCATACCACACCATTATGCTCTTTGGTAGGTAATTTAATGGATGCTCCGTTGTAAGCTCCTTTTATTCCGAATAAATTATTACCATCTTTTGCGAGCACACTTTCTCCCCAGTTAGATTCAAGGATTGCTTGCGAAATAGTAATGCTTGCCAAAATGCCATGTTCCTTTTGTACTTTCTCTGCATGCGGCGCAATCTCATTAATAAACTTCTCTTGCTTGGAAGTTAAGCCGTCCTCTAGACCAGCAGCTTGGCTATGGAGTGGTAATGCACATAATGTAATTGTAAGTCCAATTCCAATTGTCACCAAATGCTTCTTTGCGAGTTGTAACATAATGATTTTTTGCACATCCTTTTTGAGTTATCCTTCTAGTTTTGATTTGCAACTAGAAACCAGTGTCCTTTTAAACAACCACTTTATTCTATCAAAAGTTTCCTGTAATACACATTACTTTTAGATGACATATGTTACAAAACGTGGCAGTATTTGGTAATGAAGTTATTTGCTTTGCTTATTTTTTGCAAATAAAATAGAAAAAGCCGGAACAAAGGACTATTTGCCTATAAATAAGACAAGCCTTTTTGCGTCTTTTTCTATTATTTCGTTATTTTTTTTCCACTAATTCTTGTTTAACCCAACCAATTGGCTCATCTTTTACAGCTATTTGATACCATGTTCCACTATCTGTTTTTGCTTCACGTAAAAGTTTTAAATCTTCTCGTTTATAGTAGTTTATTTCTTCTACTTTTTGCGCACCTGATAGTCCATATGGTCTTGTCCAAATGGCCCCCGATACATCTTTTTTAACATTACCATAGCCTGTTGATTTAGTATCATAATAGATTTTGTCATCAATTCTATCATATAGCTGTAAATCATAGTTTTCAATAATAGTCGTTAGTTTTTCCGCATAGTCGGGGTCCGTTGCATAACCTGCTGCTTGCAGTTCTTGTGCAGCTTTTTTATAGTCATCTGCTGCTACAACACCATTGTATTTATCTTTACTCCAAGTGGTTCCATTTAAGAAAAGTTCTGCGTGCGCATCTAATGACTCATTCCAGTCTTTATATTTTCGAAAGTTTGCTTTTACTTCCAGCCACTTCCCATCTACGAATTCCTTCGTTGACATTGTTACAAGTGGTTGCGGTGATTTACCTTTTACACCAAATAAATTATTACCTTTTTGCGCTAAACCACTTTGTCCCCAATCAGATTCCAAGATTGCCTGAGCTAAAGTAATACTGGTTAAGATACCATGTTTTTCTTGTATTTCCTGCGCATGTGGTGAAAGTTCATTTAGAAAATTTTGCTCTTTGGAATGAAAAGCTGGATCAGGTTCTGGAGCCGTCATAATTAAATACTGCTGTTTAACAACGGAGGCAATAACACCAACTAAGATGATAAGAACTAGTACTCCTGCTATTCCAAGTAGTCTTTTTTGCTTTTTCTTTTTAGATAGTTTTCGATATTTCAGAAGCCGTCACGCCTTTCTGTCTACGAATCCCTTGATGGTATTAGAATACGTTAATTTAGCAACAATTGCAATCCATCTTGCGCTCTATTTATATCAATTTAACAAATCTTAAACATTAAAAAAAATCACGTTTCTTCTATATTATAAGAAATCAATTTGTAGTGATGTAAAGAATGACTTTACTTTTCATTATGTTTTTGCTAGACTCAAATGGAAAGGTGGTGTATAAATGTCAAAGGCAAGCTTTATTGCTTCTTTGCTACAACAAGGTCAATTCATTGAAAAGTATAAAGAAGCAGGAAATTCTATGTTGCCAATTATAAAATCGAACCAACCAGTCAGTCTTGTTCCGATTACAACTGATACCAAACTTGAGGTAAAAGATATTGTATTTTGTAAAGTAAAAGGTAATTACTATACACACTTAATTTCAGCGATTCGTACGCGGAATAATCAAGTAGAGTATCAAATTTCTAATAATCATGGATTTGTTAATGGATGGGTTAAACAACGAAATATTTTTGGTAAAGTAGTAAAAATTTGGTGAATCGCCAAATTTTATTTTTTTGCTTTTATTTTCTTTCAAATGATTTTGGTTTTCTAACATGGGGTAGCATTTCTCTTTCACAGGCGCCAAATTCTTTATAATTTTGTTGTCCTTCTTTTAGTGTCAGCCCATGATTTGCGCTGGAACGCATTTCACCTCTATCTAATATTAAATTTGCATCATCTTCCCAAAAACAGACTGGACAAATATCGTAATTCCCTCTTGTTTGCAATGTTAAATTGCCGCAACAAAAGCATTTATATTTCTTCAATTCATTTTCCTCCTTCAATGCTTCTTTGATAATTAGCCGATCTGCTACGCTAGTTTAAAACACCTTATGCTCCACCTTAAATCTATCTCTTTCACTAATATCTGAAATACTTTTTTCTTTGGCATGGTTTGTCGAATAATTCCAATTTAATAATCAAGCGAATTTTTTCAGTGCTTTTTTTAAAATGAAGTTAAAAGGGCCTATGTATGTTTTTATTTTAAAAAGTTATGCATTTCATTATATCAGTATAACGTCAAGTTCATCCAGCTAAATCATCTCTAGTTACGAGCCATATATATAAAAGCAAGCACCATCCGAATATTTACACGAATAATACTTGCTTTTAAATTTGCTTATTCTATTTAGATACTACACTAAAACGTTGATTTAAATGTTGGGCCTTTTCTATTTCGTCCACGAAGGCCATGGCATAATCAGCATAACTAATTTCGCTGTTTCCTGCTGCATTTGTCGTTAGAACATTCTGTGCGGTTTTATATTCCTCCGTTCTAGCTCCATCTGGATTAAAGAAAGCGGCTGGACTTATGTATGTCCAATTAAGATTCGTTTCTTTTTGCAGTGCATCAAAAGCGGCTCCCATGTTAGTTGCTGTTGGTAAAAATGCAGCTGGGAAATCTGGTGTATCCATAACTCTAATCGTTTCTTCCGGGTCAACATATAAGCTTCCTGCCCCACCAACAACGATTAAGCGTGTTTTCGTCCCTTTTAATATAGTAGAAAGGTGTTTTAACGATGTTTGATGTAGGTTTTCTTCCCCTGGAGCTGCATTAAAAGCATCCACAACTGCATCAAAATTTTCTAAATCGCTGGTTGTTAAAGCAAAAATATCTTTCTCTACCGCTTTAATTTCAGTCGAAAGTTTTGCTTTATTTCGAACAAATCCCGTAACGTCATGTCCACGGCGAATTGCTTCTTTTGTAATTTCATTGCCTGCTTTTCCAGTTGCACCAATAATTGCTATTTTCATTATTTATTCCTCCAGTTTCATTAGTAACCATATTAGTTACATTTAGTTTAAAAATGAACGGGAAATACATCCCGCTAGTTTGTTGCTTTTTGTTTAATATCAGAAATTATTTGACTCAATGTTGTCCGTTTTAGATCTGCTTCCATTTGCTGTTCAGCGTGGTTAAAAACGTTGTCTAATGTGCCTTGAATATTTGCACCTACTTCACAATTTGGATTAGGATTTTTATGAATATCAAACAGATGATCCGCTACACCCACTGCTACATATATGTCATATAACGTGATTTCAGAAGCGTCTTTTAATAAATAGGTACCGCTTATTCCAGGGCTAGACTTAATTAGTCCTGCTTTTTTTAGTTTGCTCATAATTCGTCTAATTACAACTGGATTAGTGTTAACACTTGCAGCAATAAGCTCAGAAGTAATCGAGCGTTCTTGATTCATATCTATTAATGTTAAAATATGAACTGCAACGCTAAAACGTGTTGAAATGGCCATTTCCTCACCTCTTTGTAACCATTATAGTTACATTTGTTTTTATTGTCAAGTACTACTATTTAATTTATTGATTTTTCGTGTGAGATTAATAAACATTTTTCCATATAACACGATAATTAATACAATAAGAATAGCATAGATAAATTTTAAAGAATTGGATGGAAGAAATATGGCTATAAAAAGCAAAATCAGGCTTAATAATCCGCCAAATAGCGACCAGCGTTTACGGATGTTTTGAAATAAATGAACGAACGATTCTTTATCCGTGAAAATGGCTTCGGTTGTTTCAGTCTCAGTAGCTAGTTTACGAAAATACATCCAGTTGCCATTTAAAATTGGGTATGAATAGACATGTTCCCAACCTGCATCCGCAAAAAGTGTTTTATACGCCTCTTCATCACCAGTTGTTTCTTTAAAATCGAGTGCATAAGTGTAAGTTGCTGGCTCTCCTTTTTCAAAATGATATCTAAATGATTTGTACTCTGTAAAAAGCCAGCCTTGCTTTGCCATTTCATTTAAATAGGCTACTTCCTTTTCCATATTGTCCACTGTGAAAAATTTCAAGACTTTCTTTTCCATTTTTATATCCCCCTCGTATTTCTATATAATTCTTCAATGCGTGTTTTTTCTAACTGTAAAATTGCTTTGCCGGTTTCAGTAATTTGATAGATTTTTCGATTGCTTTCTTCTTGGATAATCTGGATAAGTCCGTCTTTACTCATTTTGGATAGGCTTCCGTAAATAGTTCCTGGGCCGAGTTTTATTCGATTATTTGTCATTTCAGCAACATTTGTGATAATTGCATAGCCATGTCTTGGTTCTATTAATGATAATAATATGTAAAAAGCGGTTTCTGTCATTGGTAGATAGATTTTTCGTAATTTTTCTTCCATAACTATATCGCACCTCGATGTATTTAATAATCATACTATATCACGACTCGATATAATTTGCAAGATAGTTTTAGCTAACTTTTCACTTCCGATATTTTTGTTAAATACCAACCATTTTTCGGGATTTTCCATCATTTTAGTATGAATAATGGCTTTGCTTTTACTAGTAAATAGGTTATCCCAGTAAAACATTTTTTGGAGCATTTTCCATTTAACTGGATAATGTGCTGATTCGATTCGTAGCCATTGTTTAACTTGGCGTTTTATTAATTGATAGCGGATTTGCTTTTTAGGAAAATCTAAAAAAACGATGATATCTGCTTGATTAAAGCTATCCATCGTCCATTGTTCTATATGTACGCCTTCGATAAGCCAGTCTTCCTTTTGCAAAATCTGCCTTAATAATGCGGCTTTTTCAGAATTGGGTCGTCTTACTTCTGTTTGCTCTCTTTTCCAGACAAGTTGGTCGGTTTCAAAATACGGAATACCTTCTTTTTCTGAGAGTTTTCTTGCTAGTGTCGTTTTCCCACTTCCGACAGATCCAATGATACGGATTTTCATTCAATTACCTCACTTTAAAATTAATACTATCTTTTTACCCCACTTTTATTTTATAATTATCTCATTGTGATACAAAGGAGGGACTTACTTGATTATCTTATTTATCGTATCTGGTTTACTTGCCGGCATGGTTTTACCAGTACAAACAGCTATTAATACACGGCTTAGTACATATACGAAATCCCCATTTCTAGCTTCATGGGTTTCTTTTATGGTCGGGACAACCGTTTTACTGATTGTTTGCTTATTTACCCAAAGGTCGTGGCCGATTTCATCCGAAATGATTAGCTCTAATCCTTGGTATATTTGGGTTGGGGGTGGTACTTTAGGAGTTATATTTTTAACTGCTAATATTTTACTTTTACCTCGTCTTGGTTCTGCACTACTGGTAATGATTACAGTTTGTGGACAAATGATTATGGCTATTATAATTGATCATTTTGGTTTATTTCAAGTACCAATACATGAAATAAACATGGAGCGTTTGCTTGGTGTTATTTTAATGTTTGGTGGCATTTATTTGATGCAACGATTTTAAAAGGGGGACAAAAACATGGCAAAAAGATCATCTAAATCATTAATACTTTTTATGGCGATGGGGCTTGTTTCTGGGCTTTTGTCACCGATTCAAACTTCGATTAATAGTCAATTGCGTGTGACAGTTGGTTCTCCTTTTGTGGCATCTTTTATTTCTTTTTTAGTCGGAACCACTTTACTTACAATTGTTTGCTTAATCATAGAGCGACGTTTAACGTTCCAGCTTAAAGGGGTTGGCCGGATTCCGTGGTGGGTCTTTACAGGCGGCGCGCTTGGAGTACTTTTTGTTACTTCAAATATTTTATTGTTACCGTTACTTGGTTCAGCGATGACGGTTGTTTTAGCACTTTGTGGTCAGATGATTATTGCACTTATTATTGATCATTTTGGCTTTTTTGGTGTCATTCCCCATCCGATTAATCGTTACCGAATGATTGGCGTTCTATTAATGCTTATCGGTGTGTTTTTAATTCAACATTTCTAATAATAAAACCTCTCCTACAATTGGCTGGAGAGGTTTTATTATTATTATTTCTTTTTATTTCTAAACACTAATTCGGAATTTTTATAAAAAACATCTGTTTTACCTGCACGGAAATTGACTACTCGAGCAACTGCAAAGAAATAGTCTGACAAGCGATTGACATATTTCAGTACCTCTTGATTAGAAGTGGCGATTTTTAGCATCCCAACGATTTCTCGCTCTGCTCGTCTTGCCACGGTTCTTGCCATATGAAGTAAGGCCGCTGCTTCTGTACCACCTGGAAGGATGAATTTTTCGATTTCTGGTGGCTCGTCGGCATAGTTATCAATTCGATTTTCTAACCATGCAACGGGTTCACTAGTTAGTTTATATGGACGTTTCCCTTCTTCTGTTGCTAAGTCTCCTCCAGCATCAAATAATTGTTGCTGGATTTGTTCTAATTCTGCTTGAATTTCCGGTTCAGTGGAAAGTGTTGTAATCGTATAACCAATCAGCGAATTTAGTTCATCGAGTGTTCCATAAGCGTCTATTCGAATGTTGTCTTTACTAACTTTACTACCTCCAATAATTCTCGTCATTCCTTTGTCGCCGGTTTTAGTGTAGATACGCATATTTTTTCTCCTTTCATAATTTTCTCTAGCTGATCCATTTGAATATTTTCTTCTAATAGGGTTGCTAATTTATTGTATTCTTGCTCTTTATGTTCTTTTAAAGGAATGATTTCATGGGGATATAGCATTTGTTGTTTCCTAATTAGCAATTCATCTAATAGACTTTTTAAGAAATCCGCATTATCAAAAACGCCGTGGATATATGTTCCGATAATATGTTGATTGGCAGAAACGGCACCATCTTGATGAATTTTTTCGTCCCCATTGACGGATTGAATTTCACAAAACGGCTTCGTATTTTGCATTCGTTTCGTTTGTCCCATGTGGATTTCGTATCCTTCAACTGGTTCGCCTAAAAATGTTACTCCGCTAATTTGTGTCGTTTGTTTTTCGGTTTGAAAAGTGGTTTCGGTATTTAACAATCCTAGTCCGGCAATTTCATGATGATTACTTTCGACTTGGTTTGGATCCAACATTTTTTGACCTAGCATTTGATATCCACCACAAATCCCAATTACTTTGCCATTTTTACAAGCATAGTTTTGAATTGCTTTTTTAAGACCTGACTCTTCTAAAAAATGCATATCCTCTAGCGTATTTTTGCTGCCAGGAATAATTAGTAAATCTGGATTATCAAAATCGGCGACATTTTTTATGTAACGTACACTTATGTCTGGTTGGATTTCCAAACTATGAAAATCAGTAAAATTGGAAATGCGCGGTAAGCAAATAACGGCAATATCAAGTAATGCGGAATCGTCTGCGGTGACATTTTTCCCACTAAGAGCAACACTATCCTCTTCTTCTAATTGTAAGTCTGCATATGGAATAACGCCGATAACGGGGACATTGGTTAGAGCTTCTATCATTTCAATTCCAGGTTGTAGTAGTGCCACATCTCCTCGGAATTTATTGATAATCACTCCTTTTAACCGTGCACGCTCTTCTTCTTTTAAGAGCATTATCGTTCCATAAATCGAAGCGAACACGCCGCCTTTGTCTATATCTGCAACTAAAACGACTGGCGCATCTACCATTTTTGCCATTCCCATATTGACGATATCGCGATCATTTAAATTAATTTCTGCTGGACTACCGGCACCTTCTAATACAATAATATCATTTTCAGCTGCTAAACTCTGGTAAACTGCTTGTATTTTTGGAATGAGTGTTTGTTTGAAATCATGGTAACTAACTGCGTCCATATTGTTGAGAATCGTTCCCATAAAAATCACTTGTGACTGCCGGTCGTTTGTTGGTTTAAGTAACACTGGATTCATACGGACATCAGGAAATACTCCGGCTGCTTCTGCTTGGAAAACTTGCGCTCGTCCCATTTCTTCTCCTGTTGCTGTAATAAAGGAATTTAGTGACATATTTTGTGATTTAAAAGGAACTACACGAAATCCTCTATTTTTAAATAAGCGACATAAACCTGCAACAATAACGCTTTTGCCTGCGTCCGATGCGGTTCCTTGGATCATAATTTGTTGCGTCATTCATTTACCTCCTTGCTTGACTGTGCGAAAAATTCAGCTTCTTTTTTAAATAATGGATAACCCGCTTGCTGATGTAATTTAATTAACCATGGTTGAACTAGACCTGCTGCTTCTATATGGTTTTTTTGTAAAAACACAGCACTAGTTTCCCCATCAGTCAAAACTTCCCCGTTTTTTAACATATACACATAGTCACATATTTCATATATTAAATCGATATCATGGCTAGAAATAAGTATTTTCTTTCCTTCTTTTGCCAACCGTTCGATAATTTCCATCATGATTTTTTTACCAATTGGGTCTAGCCCAGCAGTAGGTTCATCGAGGAGCAACCAATCTGTATCAAGGACTAATGCACCTGCAATTGCAACTCGTTTTTTTTGACCGTAGCTTAAATATTGAACTGGTTTGTCTTGGAAATCTGTTGCACCAACAATATTAAGTACGTGCGAAACCCTCGCTTCAACTTCTTGTTCTGCAACACCTAAGTTTCTTAGCGCAAAAGCAACATCATCCCGAACATTGGAATAAAAAATTTGCTGTTCTGGATCTTGAAATACGATACTCACTTTTTTTCGTAAAGCAAATAAGGTTTTTTTATTATAAGTAAGTGGTTTACCTTCAAAATATACCTTGCCTTGTGTTGGCTTATTAATTCCTAATAATTGCATAAAAAGCGTGGATTTTCCTGAACCATTTGCACCAATTAAGCCGATAATGTTTCCTTTTGCTAAATCAATCGACACATTAGTTAGCGCTTTTTTTCCGTCTTCGTATGCAAATGAAAGATGTTCTGTTTTAAGCACCTTGGCTTCCTCCTAGATATGAAATTCACCTTGATATAGCTTAACATCAAGTGTTATTACCATTTCATTATATCTTTTCATCACTCGATTAAACAATGTATTTACGAGCATTCCAAACGAACGATAGCTATTTTTAAGCCCATAATAACCAAAACGCAAACTCTGTGCTTTTCGAATTGCAGCTGCTTCTTCTAAAAAGATAAAGATAAATCGATAAATCAAAATCGTTAATTCAATAAGTATTTTAGGAATAAAAATTTGATGCATTACTTTGGTTAACTGTACTACAGGAACTGTCAAAACAAAGAAGTATGTTGCGGATAAACAAGCAATGCTACGAAAGAAAACTTGTGTTGCCGTTGTAATTGTCACTTCTGAAATTCCAAAATAGAAACTACCAATGGAAATGGATGTAATAAAACTGCTAGGATCTTTGGAGATGGAAATTAAAATAGAGAGCAAACTAAATAATAAAAACGAAAATGGTAATAGGAGCCATTTCAAATACAGTTTAAAATGAATTTTAACAACATATAAAGTGAGTGGCACTATACATAAAAACAGGAGTGCTTGAACAATAACGGGTCCTGTTAGCGATAAGATTAGTATAGCTAAATAAAATAATGCTTTTCCTGATGGAGAAAATGCTATCCAGCGATTTTGGTACGCGTATTTATCAATCGTCAACATCAGTTTGCGCCTTCTTTTTACCGCGACTTACGCCAATAACATAAGCAATTATTCCTGTTCCAATACAACCTTGAAGTGTAAATAATAAGCTTTCAATTTCACCACTTTTCGGTTCATAAATCGGTGTAAACCATGGTTCATAGTCAGGATCGATTTTGGTAATTTCTGCTTCTGCCTCGCCGTCAGAACCTCCGTATTCAGCCGTTTTATTGAAGAAAAATGGACTCACCATAATTAAAATGACTAAGAGGATTAAAATAATATTAATATTAATTTTTTTCATCGTAATTGTGCCACCTTTTCTGGTAGATTTTTACTAATTAGGTTATACATAACAACTGTTAGTAACCCTTCTGCAATGGCAATTGGTACTTGGGTAACACAGAAAATCGCCATAAATTTAAGAATAGATGCCATCATTCCGGATGCCGGATCTGGAAAAACAACCCCCAGCTGTACACTAGTTGTAAGGTATGTTGCTAAGTCTGCTGTCATTGCACACAGGAAAATCGAAACACTTTTATTACAGTTTAATTTACGTGCTAATTTATAAACGACAAAACCAACCATTGGACCAATAACAGCCATTGACATTGCATTTGCTCCAAGTGTTGTAATCCCACCGTGCGCCAGAAGTAAGGCTTGGAAAAGTAACACAATGACACCAAGCACACTAACAACAAGAGGACCAAACATAACCGTTGCAAGACCAACACCGGTTGGATGCGAACATGAGCCTGTTACTGAAGGAATTTTTAGTGCTGATAAAACAAAAATAAAAGCCGCACATAGAGCTAAGAGTAATTTATTATTTTTATCTAATGCAATCAATTTACGAATTCGGATTAAGCCAAGTACAAGAAATGGAATAAAAACAATCAACCAAAAAACAGCCCATTTAACTGGCAAAAACCCCTCCATAATGTGCATTGCGTGGGCAGATTCTGGATTTGTTAAAGTAAAATAAATGACGCCAATTAAAATAAATGGTAGGAATTTCCATAATTTTTTCACCTGTATTGCTCCCTTCTTTTTTTCACGATAATGGTGGTAAAATAAGATATTTTCTCTGTAGGATTAATGTTTTGCATGCCATTTGTTATTTTTTCTGTCGCCATTGCAACATCACTAACGATAACTGCTGCATCTAATAAATTCATTTTTTCAAGTAAGGTTTTAATAAGTGGTAAATTACTTGCTGCTTTCATTAAAACAACCGTATCAAAGTGCTGTAATGCTTGCTCAATTTTTTCCGCACCTGCTGTTACAGGAACCACTGCAAAACTTTCTTCATCCATTACAAGTGGCAATTCAATCCGAGAAGCGATATTTACGAAAGAAGAAATTCCTGCTAAAGTAGTTGTTTCAATTTCCCCTTTTAAAAGCTCTAGTAAATAGCTGTATGTACTGTAAATCATTGGGTCACCAAGGGTAATAAAGCCAACATCATATCCTTTTTTAACATCTGCTTTAATTTCTTCGGCAATTTCTTTCCATGCGAGCTTTTTCTCATCTTTATTGTAGCTCATTGGAAAATGGCGCTCTTTTATAATAAGTGAGTCTTGTAAATAAGGTGCTACAATTCTCTTCGCTAAACTTTCTCCACCTTTCTTTGGCTGTGGTGTGTAAAGAATAGCTAATTGTCCTAGCCTTTCAGCTGCTTCGATAGTGATTAATTTGCTATCTCCTGGACCAGTACCAATTCCATAAAATTTAGCCACGATGATTCACCCTTTCAATTGCGGTATGAATATGTTCGATAAACTGAGCTTGGATAAGCGGATTTTCACCTAATCCTTGTAAATAACATTCAGTCTCGATGCCAGCTTTTTCTAATGTACTTTTCCATGAATCCTCTTCATCTGAAGCCATATCATTTGTCGCATGGTCTCCGGCAACAAGCATAAATGGCATTAGATGCGCTTTTGTTATTTGCGCCTTTTGTAGCCGATCAATCACTTGGTCAAGACCTGGATAACTTTCTACTGCACAAAGATAGATAGGTTCATTTAGCAGCATATGATCAAGGCAAGCATAGGCACTAAAAGCGTGATGTTTCGAACCATGTCCCATTAAAATAAGTGCTTCATTTGCATTTAATTTTGGCATTTGATAGCGAATCGCTTTGATAGCTGCTTCATAATCCTCCTTAGAATCTAGCAGTGGCTGGCTAATAATGATCGAATCAAAATCTGCTTGAAATTTTTCAACTTGAGCAGTAATTTTCTCGAACTCCCCACCACTAATAATATGAAGTGACTGAATAATGACTTCTTTATAGCCTAATTCTTTTAGTTGACGCAAAGCCTGACTCGGCGTATTAATGTCCATGTTATCTCGTGTTTTCAATTTTTTTATTATTTTGTTGGAAGTAAAAGCGCGAAAAACCGTATAATCGGGAAATTCCTTTGCAACTCTTTTTTCACACGCTTCGATAGTTTTTTCTCTTGTTTCTGGGTAACTTGTACCGAAACTGACAACTAAAATGGCTTTTTTCATTGTGGTACTCCTTCTAGTTTTGTTTTTTTAATTAATTTAATAAGACTTTCAGGCGTAGCGCTTTCGGCTTCGTAAAAATCATGGAATCCAAACGTTTTTAATGTGGCACTAGTGAATTTCCCGATGGATAAAATGGTTTTCTGTTGTAAAAGAGCTTTTTCTTCGGATGTTAATACTTCTAGTAAATTATGAACTGCGCGCGAACTTGCAAAACAAATTTGATCAAAACATTGTAGATCAAATGGGCGTTCGGTCACTGGTCGCATATCATATAGTGGCATCATTTGGATAGATGCTATTTCTGGTAACATCGCTTTTACTTCCGCTGTATCAATCACACTTCCAATAATAAGGCTGCTCTCATTTTTTTGGATACGCGGTAAATGTTCTAAAACAAGCTCATTACTACGTCTTTTAATGAATGTATCAGGAATAATTCCTTTTTCTTTAAACGCCTCGTTTGTTTGCTTGCCAATTGCTGTAAGATGCGTATTTTTCAAGCTGCGTATATCCAAATTAATTTCTGTAACATAGCTAAAAAATCGTTCTACTGCCTCTTTAGAAGTAAACAGTAGCTCACTTTTTCCAGCAAGTTGCTCAGCTGTTGTGGTTGGCTCGATGTCTAACACTTGAATATTAGGATACATGGTTACTTCTCCGCCTAAATCACGAATATTTTCTGCGAGCATGCTTTTTCCTGCTCGTGCTCTTGGTAACAATATTTTTGTATGGAATAAAGGCATTTCTTCAAAAAAGTTCAATTGCGGTCTGAGTGTAACCACATCCCCCACTACAATAAGTGCTGGTGATGAAATACCTGATTCAGCTACTTTTTGTTCAATCGTAACTAGGTTGCCAGTAACAGTAAGTTGTTTCCCGCGTGAAGCCCACTGCACGATTCCAACTGCGGTTTCTGGCTTTCGACCTCCTGCTAGCAAGTTAGCGCAAATATTGGGAAGATTAGTCATTCCCATCAGAAAAACGAGTGTTCCTTCTAGTCGCGCTAATGCTTCCCAATCAAGTGGATCGCGACCTTTTTTCAAATGTCCCGTAATAACGTGAAAACTAGAAGCAAAATCCCGATGTGTAACTGGAATTCCAGCATAGGCTAATCCACCAATGGCAGAAGTAATTCCTGGGATAACTTCAAATGGAATCCCTGCTTGGTAAAGTGTTTCACCTTCCTCCCCACCTCGTCCAAATACATAAGGATCACCAGCTTTTAGACGAACAACCAACTCATTTACTTTTGATTCGCGGACTAAAATTTGTTCGATTTCTTCTTGTGGAATTGGGTGATGGGATGGTTCTTTTCCAACATAAATTAGTTTACAGCTTGCTTTTCGTTCTTGAAGCATTGCTGGTTCGACTAAACGATCATATACAATCACATCTGCTTTTTGGAGTGCAGCAAGTCCTTTGACTGTTAGTAACTGCGCATCTCCTGGACCGGCACCAATTAATATGACTTTTCCCATTAGTAGACCTCCAATTGTGTTAAAATTTCTGGTAGTTCGGATAGTTGATTTATTTCAACTGGATAATTTAAGCATTTCCGGCGAATAACGATCACCGGAATGTTTAGTTCGGCGGCGGCGACTAGTTTTTCTTGAAAACCACCTTGCTTGCCGCTTTCTTTTGTGATTAACACATCTGCTTGCGTCATTTCCAGCTGTGTTTTATTTGCTTCTGTTGTGAAGGGACCTTTCATTCCAATTAACTGATCCGCCACTAGTCCTAGTTCTTCTGCAGAACGAATAACTGCTGAGACTGGTAAAATGCGTGCAATAATATGTTTATGCTTTAATCGCTCGACAAAATCCGGTAAATTTTTGCTGCCAGTAGTTAAAAAAATTCGTTCTCCGAGTTTATTAGCAACTGTGCAAGCTTCTTCTACATCTGCAACTAAAATAGTATTATCGGTTTGTTCCCTCGTACGTTCAAAACGAATATAAGGAATATCTGCTTCTAAACATGCTTCCATCGCAGTTTCAGAGACAATCGTCGCAAACGGATGGGTGGCATCAATTACGGCTGTCACTTTCTCTGTTTGCCACTTTGTGAGCATCTCTGCTTTCGTTAATCTGCCACAAAAAACCTTTTTCGCATGTTGCTTTGCTAGAGTCTCACCATATTCCGTTGCAACAGAAAGTGAAAAATTAGCTCCTTTTTTTGTTAGCATATCACTAATCATTAAACTATCCGATGTTCCGCCAAGTACGAATATCATAGTGAGTATCCACGTGGCGTTATCATTTTGCCATTTTTTACATAGGTTTCTTTATTTCCAACAATAACCATCGTAGTCATATCTACTAATTCATAATCAATGTCACGCATAGTAGTAATGATTTTTCGCTCTTCTTTACGACCAACATCTTTTACTATACCGACGACTGTATCAGGTGATTTAAATGCCATCATTTGCTGAAGAGCATTAGCTAAATGATTGGCGCGCCCTTTGCTTCTTGGGTTATAAAAGCAAACGATAAAATCGCCCATTGCAGCATATTTTAGCCGTTTTTCAATAACTTCCCACGGGGTCATTAAGTCACTCAAACTAATATGGCAAAAATCATGCATAATTGGTGCACCAAGGACAGCCGCCGCACCAATACTCGCTGTTATTCCGGGAATGACTTTTACTTCTAGGTTTGAATCACTTTTTTCAGCTAGTTCTAAAACTAAACCAGCCATGCCATAAATCCCTGCATCTCCGCTTGAAACAACCGCAACTTTTTTTCCAGTTAAAGCAATATCAACCGCTTTTTGACAACGATCAATTTCTCTCCGCATACCTGTTTTTACAACTTCTTTTCCTTTGATAAGTTCTTTGATTAATTTAATATATGTTACATAGCCAACGATAACGTCTGCTTCCTCTATAGCTTGGAGTGCTTCCCCTGTCATTAAACGTTGATCTCCTGGGCCAATACCAATCACATAAATCATTTTGCCACCTCATTATTATTAGTTAATTTTCCTGCTGCAAATGTCACACCATTTTCTGCATATCTAGTAGAAATAACATTCCCATTACTTCCAATATCTGCAGCGGATAAAGCAACATTTCCCACTTTGACTGTTTTTTTGACAAATTCGGATGTTGGATATTTTTCTGCAACAGTTTGTAATTTTTCTGCAGTATGGACGATAAATTGCATCTCCCATTTTGCTGCTAAATGTTGCATTGCTGGTTCTTGTTCTTTAATAGAAATACTATGAATTTCTGAAAATGCACGTGGATGAATGTTTTCTTGTTCACAAAAATGCTGAAAGGCTAAATCAATCGTTTCATTTGAAATGCCTTTTCGACAACCAACACCTAGCACATATAACTTAGGAATTAGCTGAATTTGTTCCACGTTAGTTGCTGGAATTTGTTTTTTTGTGGAAATATAAATTTGCGGACTAACTGGCTTTTCAGTAAAGCCTCTTCGGTCAATCGTAAGTGGTTCGTCGACATATAGACCAACCTCTTTACCAGCAGCAAGTAAACCATTAATTCGTTTTGTTGTTGCTTTAAAATCTGGTAGATAGCCATTGATAGCTTTGGCGATATTGTCAATTGCCGCCACATTTGCGCGGTCAGTTGCAGTGGTGATTACGGCCACACCGTTTGTTATTAAAGCAATTTCTTCTGTTAATTCATTGGCTCCACCGATATGACCAGATAGCAAACTAATTATAAATTCTCCGTGTTCATCCATAACAAGTACCGCTGGATCAGACAGTTTATCTTGAATGACAGGGGCAAGTGTTCGAACGACGATTCCAGTAGCCATAATACAAATCAATGCTTGATACTCCGAAAAAAGTTTTCGCAGTCCTTCACCAAAATTAGGTTTTAAGGCTTTACTTTTTTCATTTTTATATTTTTCTGGGACAAAAATAGTTCCCTCTAGCTTATGGTTTAATTGAATTGCAAGATTTCTGCCACGTTCAGTAACAGCAATGATAGCAATTTTATCTATACTCATGTTTAAAATCCTTATCATACAGTTTGGAATAATAGAATTCTTCCCCTAAAAAGTCTCCCACCATAATAAGTGCGGTTTTGGTAATACCTGCCTCAGTGACTTTCATAGCGATATCAGCCAATGTTCCTGTTACTTTTTTCTCTTCTGCCCAAGTTGCTTTATAAATGACAGCAGCGGGAGTTTCAGGTTTATAACCACCTTTAATAAGTTCGGAAACTACTTTTCGGATACCTTGAACTGAAAGAAAAATTACCATGGAGGTTTGATGTGCCGCATATGATCGAAGGGACTCACGATCTGGGACTGGTGTTCTTCCCGCCATACGTGTAATAATCACACTTTGACTTACTTCTGGAACAGTATATTCCACACCAAAACTACTTGCTGCTCCAAGGAATGAGCTAACGCCTGGTGTACAAGTAAATGGAATATCACGTTTTTTCATTTCCTCTACCTGTTCTCGAATTGAACCGTAAATGGAGAAATCACCTGTTTGCAAGCGAACTACCTCTTTTCCGGCTGTTACTCCTTGTTCCATACAATCAATTATTTCAATTAAATTCATACTTGCACTATTATGAATTTCACAGTCAGTTTTACAATAATCTAGTAATTCTGGATTTACGAGCGATCCCGCATAAATGACTACATCTGCTTCTTTTAATAGTTGATATCCTTTTAAGGTAATTAATTCTTTGTCTCCCGGACCTGCGCCGACGAAATGTACTTGTGCCATTTTTTTCACTCCTCTATTTTTTTACAACCAATAACGATTGTTGGATTTTGCGGTTCAAAATAATGCCCCGCGCCAAGCTTATGCCAACTTGCTACTTGAATTTGTTTCATTGTTACTTCACTAACTGCACACTTTTCTATATGTTGCATTGCTGTAAGAGCATTTTCGACTAAAATAAAGTTGAGTACTAAGCGGCCATTCGTTTTTAAATGTTGTAATGACCAATCGATTATTTCAGTTAAATTTCCGCCACTACCACCAATGAAAATGGCATCAAATTTATTGGTGGATGCTATTTCTACTGGTGCATAAGCTTGGATAATGTCGATATTTTGCAAACCGAATTTTATTTTATTTTGTTCGATAAGCGCAACAGCATCTGGATTTCGTTCAATTGCTGTTACGTGAATTTGAGGGTAGTTACAGGCAACTTGTAGCCCTATACTTCCTGTCCCAGCACCAACATCGAGTAATTTTTTGCTCGAATTATCTAGTTCCAGTAAATCAATGCTCGCCGCACGTACCTCTGCTTTTGTCATTGGGACTTTACCCCGAATAAATACTTCATCTTTCATCTACAATCACCACTACATTCATATCGTATTTTTTTGCCACTTTATTTGGCGTCAGTTGATGGATTCGTTCCTCCGTGGTACTTAAATTTTCTCCAATGTAAATGATTTTTTGTAAGCCACGTTTTAAAATTTCTTGAGCGATTTCATATGGACCGATAAGTGAATCCGTTACCATCGCTACTTTGGAATGCTGTAGTAAAAAATCAAAATCAGGTGTTTTTCCATGACTACTTGTGATAAAACAATCATTCATTGGAAGCTTCATTTTATGAAACATCATTTGGATAGAGCTAATCCCCGGAACAATCCGAACTTCACTTGTAAAATGACGAAGCACCCAATTTCCAATCCCGTAAAGCAAAGGATCTCCGGAAGCTAAAATAACAATCTCCTTGCCTTGATGCGGAATTGTTTTTAATTCCGCTAATTTTTTCGGTAAAAGTTGTTTAGTAGCTGTTGTTATATTGCTAATTTCTTGTAATTGTCGCTCTGATCCAAAAACTGTATCCGCTATTTTTAACACTTCTGTTGCTTCAGTTGTTAAAAAATTCGCATCCCCTGGACCAATTCCTACAACACTAATCACTGCCATTCCTCCCGTAAAACTTCTATATCTTTCGTAGAGGCAAGTAAGCCACGTTCAGTCGAAAAAGTAACCACATCAATTTCTACACTTGGTTTGGTGAATTTGAGAAAACGCTCAGATCTAGCTTTTATTTTTTGAACAATTACATCATAAACGTGTGAATATCCAGCTGCTTCAATTAATTCACCAGCTGCCTCTGTTGTATTACATTTTTCAACTTCTTCTAACAGAGAAATTGGTGCCCCAAGAAGTGCAAGATTAGCAACTAAAATTTCAGCCCGAGCATCGGCATCTTTACTATAAGTTGTGAAAATCCCCGCGGATACTTTAACTAATTTTCCAAAGTGCCCTACCATTAATACGCGTTTAAAAGCAAGGCGCTGCGTTTCTTTTAACATATAACCGACAAAATTACTCATCGAAACGACTTGATTATTCGAAAAGCCAAGAGTATTTTGAACAAAATCATCGCCGTAATTACCTGGCACTAAGATAATTTGTTCCATACCTTGCGTGCGCTTCATCTCTAATTCAATGGAGAGCGATTTCTTCCAACCTTCATCCGACATTGGCGTCACAATTCCGGTTGTTCCAAGGATAGAAATTCCACCTACAATTCCTAAGTTACTATTCATCGTTCGTTTCGCACGTTCTTCTCCTTCTGGTGCATAAATTACAATATTTGCGCCACGAGTTTCACCAAGAGAGTCACGCATTGTTGCGATAATATTTTTTCGCGGTGCCGGATTTATTGCTGCTTCACCAACTGCAACCGAAATGCCTTTTTGTGTAGCGCGACCAATGCCTATGCCTCCGTCTAAATGGATTTTATTTTCTTCGGTGAGTTCTACATCCACAAAAATCCACATTCCATGAGTTGCATCAATATCATCCCCGCCATCTTTTTGCACAGCTGCAGTTGCCTTTGTTTTAGAAAATTGTTGCTTGGCTACGGGGATTTCAAGAATTTGCCCACCGGTTGTTTCTACTTGAACAAGACTTACTTCTTCTTGTGTTAAAATCATTTGCGCGCAAGCTTTAGCGGCAGCGGCGGCACAAGTACCAGTTGTATAACCTTTTCGATATTTTTTGCCATTATAATAAATAAAATCTTCCATATTTTGCCTGCCTTCTTTACATTGTGATAAGAATTGCATTGACTATCGCTGCGGCTAAATTACTTCCACCTTTTCTTCCACGTGCGACAATTGCTGGAATATTGGTTGCCAGTATTTCTTCTTTACATTCTGCGGCGCCTACAAACCCAACAGGTACAGCGATGACTGCATCTGCTTGTAATTGTTCACTTTCGGTCATTTCAATAATTTTATATACAGCTGTTGGGGCATTTCCAAGTACAAATAATTTTGGTCCTTCTTTTAAAGAGGCCAGTTTAATTCCCGCCATCGACCTAGTGATACCATGTTGTTTAGCGATTTCAACCGTTTCTGGATCACTTACATAGCAATGATATTTGCAACCAAGTTCATCTAAAAGTCGCTTATTAATTCCACTTAGCGCCATATTAGTGTCAGTAAAAATTGTTCCTTTATTTTGTAAACAATGAATAATTTTTGAAATTACATCCTGTTGAAAAACCAGACTATCTAAATAATCAAAATCTGCTGTCGTATGTATTGCTCGTTTAATAATTGCTTCTTCTATATTATTTTGGAAGCTGTAATCAGGTCTACTATCATCAATAATTTGTTGAATAATTTCAAAGCTTTTTTCTTCAATTTTCGCTGGATTTTTAATGTAGTTCATTTTGCCACTCCTTTAAAATAGTAATAAATGTATACTTGCAAAAATAATAAACGCACAAATTGACGCTGTGTAAAGTAAATAAATTGTTTGGCTAATTTCTTTTTGTGTAACAGGAGCTAAACCGTCTCCTATAGTTGGTTTTACGACCTCTTTGCCAAAATATTCATGTGTTCCGCCAAGTGTAATATCCAGTGCACCTGCAACAGCGCCTTCTGGATAGGCACAATTGGGACTTGTATGTTTCTTTCGGTCTCGCCACCCAATTTTCCAAGCCGCTCGTCCATCGTATTTTAAAAGGAAACTTGCTAGCACTAGAAAAAGCCAAGTGAGCCTTGCTGGAATGAAATTAGCAACATCGTCCATTTTTGCTGAAACAAAACCAATAGCGCGATATTTTTCATTTTTATAACCGACCATTGAATCCAGTGTATTTACTGCTTTATACATTAGCGCAAGAACAGGACCGCCAAGAAATAAGTAAAAAAGTGGCGCAATAACACCATCGGCAGTATTTTCTGCCACTGTTTCAATCGTCGCTTTACTAATTTGTTCTCTGGATAGGTTCGCCGTATCACGACCAACAATCATGCCAACTTGAATTCTTGCAGCCGCTAAATCATCCTTCGCCAATGTACGCTGAATTTTCCGAGCTTCTTTTGCAAGACAAGTCATTGCAAGCGTTGAATATCCCAAATAAATAAAAATCACCACATAGAGCCAGTAAGCTATTTTGCTACTAACTAGAAGGAGTAGCCAAGTTATCACTCCTGTTAACCCCACCGTTACTACAAACAAAATTCCTCCTGCAACAAAGAGCCATTTTTCCGACTTGCTTACTTTTCGTAGCAGCGTTCCTAATAACTGAATAAAATTACCGATTGCTTTAATTGGGTGCGGCCAACTGTACGGATCCCCTAGTAGTAAATCT
This sequence comes from Listeria immobilis, assembly GCF_014322845.1. Taxonomy (NCBI): domain Bacteria; kingdom Bacillati; phylum Bacillota; class Bacilli; order Caryophanales; family Listeriaceae; genus Listeria; species Listeria immobilis. The sequence goes on from NZ_JAASUA010000010.1 coordinate 37,303, forward strand.
AATATAAAAGAAGTCGTATAAAACAAAACTGGAATCATCTCACCGCTCCAAACATCGAAGCTAAAATAGCAGGGTTTTGATAGAAATGAATATGCAAATAACTCGCAAAAGTATTCCCTTTCTGGTAGCCACCATTCCATTTTTTTACGACAACCCCGTCTCGAATTTTCGTCAGTTCCAAGCAGGTTTTTTCCGTTGTTTCAAAAATAGAGTGATGGAACTCATGCCCGCGAATTGTTGTCCCAGTATCACCAAGCAATGTTGTAGCATCCACAGGAGTAGCAATACAATAGCCAAACTTTCGAAGTCGTTCCGTCATTTTACTAACACCTGAAAAAATTCCAACCATTTCATAAAGTTGACCAGCTACTTCTAAGCTTGTGCCTAAATACATCAATCCACCACATTCCGCATAAATGGGTGTTCCTTTTTGATGTGCATTAAAAATCGCTTGACGAATGGCATAATTTTGCGATAGTTGCTGTGCAAACACTTCTGGAAAACCGCCACCAATATAAATAAAATCAGCTTCTGGTAATGTTTTGTCATTAAGTGGACTAAAAGGAATCAACTCTGCCCCAGTGGCACTGATTAAATCTAAGTTGTCTTGATAATAGAAGTGAAATGCTTCATCTAGCGCATAGGCTACTTTCATTCCAGCAAAGTCTGGTAGCGGAAAGTCTAACTTAGAGACAGAAAGCTCCACAGCAGATTCACTTATTTGCAACAATTTTTCCATATCAAGGTGTGCTTCAATCAAGCTTCCAAGTAGCTCCCACTTTGTTTCAAGTTCTTTCATTTCTTCTTGTGGAACTAAACCAAGATGTCTTTCAGGAAGAGCCACATCCGCATTTTTTGGTAAATAACCTAGTACTGGTACATTGGTATACCTCTCTATTGCCCCTTTAATTAAAGAAAAATGATTTTCAGATGCAACCCGGTTTACAATAACACCAGCTAATTGTAACTCTGGGTCAAAATTGTTAAAGCCAGCAACGATAGCAGCCGCAGAAGTAGAGATTGCTTTTCCATCAATGACTAAAATAACAGGTGTCTTTGTGCATTTTGCGATAAAAGAAGTACTCGCATTATCTCGGTCCACTCCTAATCCATCAAATAATCCCATAACACCTTCTATTACTGCTATATCAGCTGATGCTGCGTGCTTTTGAAATAAAGATGCTAACCTGTAATCATCAGCAATTAAGAAACTATCTAAATTAATGGATGGAACTTCTGTAATTGCTTGATGGTAATTAGTATCAATATAATCGGGACCTACTTTAAAAGGCTGCACAGTAAGACCTCTTTTTTTTAACGCCTGCATAATGCCAAGAGTTACTGTTGTTTTTCCAGCGCCACTGGAAGCTGCTGCAATCACGATTTTTTTCATCAGTTTTCACCTTTCTCTTTCTGCATAAAAAAAGACACCAAACAGAACTTTGGCGTCTTTGGGCAGATTTATTCTAGGTATTTCTTTCAAACTCAAAGAAACTTTCCTATCATGAAAATCTGTTTAATAAAGACAACTCGCTCCCTTAGAAGTTGTTACTTAAATATCGAATATACTAGCGGTCTCCTGACTTAACATCATCCTACTTACCAGTCTTCCCGGAAAAAAATTTCCAGTGACATACATTTGGCTTTCGTCCGTATTACAGTAGCTAGGGCCTGTAGAGGATTTTCACCTCTTTCCCGGATTAATATATTCACCTATTTAGTTGTTCAATACCCGGCAATCCGCTTTTTCCAGCGTTCCGGTAAAACTTGATAAACGATTTCTGCTACAAAAATGTTGCAAATCGTGCCAATCGCTAGGACTGGAAATAATACAAATACTGCTTCGTGCATAAATGGATAAATTGCAAGTAACGATAACGGACAGTTAAAAAGAAAAGCAACAATACTAGATAAACTAATACTAATGTATGGTTTTTTATCTGCTAGTTTTTGTCGCGTAAAACCGTAAGCAATCATTGTTATCCCCATCATTCCGGCGACAATTAAATGTATTGGTAGCGTTAATGGAAAACCTGCTAATAAAGCAGAAGTCAAATGACCAAATATTCCAAGTATCGCTCCGTACATTGGACCAAGTAATAAAGTCCCAATGAAAGCTGGTGCCGCATCAAATGCAATCGAACCCATTAATTTTATGTTTGCGCCGATAACACACATCGCAATCAACATCGCACATAATACTAATTTTTGAATCTTCAACTGAAAAGATCACCCTCTCATGAAAGCGTTATTTCCACCTCATTATATCTCTGTTAAACCACTGGTACAAGGGCGCAAACAGGCTATAAAACAAAATAGTGCAAGCTTTTACAATCTTATTATTCTCTTTTTCCATGCTAAAAATAGCCCCCAGTGTGAACTATTTATCATATTCCTTCAACAACCAAACAAAGATGACAATATTTTGTTATAAAAAAGAATTTATTGTTCTATTTAAAATGCAAGATAAAACGTTATTTCAAGCTGTTTTATGGTATAATTACGGTAAGAATAAATGGAGGAGCGAGGCATTTTGGAGAAAGAAAATGTGGTAAATATTCAACCTGTTATGTTAAATCAAGTAGAAAATCAATTTACAGAGCAAATCCAAACAGACTTTAACCAAAAAAATCCTGATCACTCCGCCCTGCTTCATTCACTTGAAACAGTGGAAGTACTTGATGTGTTGAGTGATTACTACACTGCACATGAAAAACAAAAACAACCAAAAAAAGAACTCACAGCTTCCAATAAAGGTTGCGGAGAACATAAAGAAATCAAACAAGCAATCCGCTATATTAAGAAAAACATTCACCGCTCGATTACTTTAGAAGAAGTAGCAAATTATGTTTATTTAAGCCCCTTCTACCTAAGTAAATTGTTTAAAAACGAGCTAAACATTAATTTTATCAATTATGTAAATGAACAAAAAATGCTTTATGCAAAAGAGCAGCTGGCGAAAAGTGATTGGGCAGTACATACCATCGCAAAAAATTTAGGCTTTTCAAGAGCTAGCTATTTTTGTAAAGTTTTCAAAAAGACATTTGATATGACACCAAAAGAATATCGTGATTCGCTAAAATAAAAAACCGATTCTAACAAAGCTACCTTTTCCCAAAAGCGGGACATGATGAAAAAACCACTGTTTAATTTATACAATAAATGTGCAAATTAAACAGTGGTTTTTTATAGTAAAAAATTTAGTATTAAAAATTGGAGTCATCTCAAAAACTGAATGAATTACTGATTTTTAACGGAGCCGATGTGAAAGAACAGTATTAGTAAACAATTAGAGAATCTAAATGGTAATTCAAATAAAATAAATTGCCCCTGGTTTCTTCCCAAGAGCAATTCTGAACAACATAAGTTTTTTTGTGGTGATTCCGTTTTTTTGAATATTTCTTGCTAGAATCTTTTTTCTATGATTTCATAGATTTTAATTTCCTAGTTATCCTATTTTTAAAATTACGAAACGCTACAACTAGCGAAAATCCTGAATTATCAAAATGATACTTTTTCCAATTTAAATATTGATCATTCTCTACATTTACAATCCGAATATATTCTTCAAACACATTATCATTTTGAGTGTTTTTTGTTAATAATTGTTTTAAACTATCATGATTCTTTTTGGACACTGTAAGAAACCATCCATTCTTTTTTGTCGGGTGGTCTTGTAGTTTTTTTGCTTGCTCTGCTGTAATATAATAGTCACCAGGTTCCGTAATTTTAGCTATTGATGATACGTCTGGAATTGTAAGTGTTCGAAAACCACTATTCACCATATTCCATTTAGAATTCTTTTTTCCTCCAACAATTCGAACAAAAATTTGAATTGAGAAAGCAACAGTAGATTTTCGTAACTCTTGCATATAACTATCCTTACCATTCCGTGGATAAACGATGAAAAAATATCCTGCATTATCTGATGTTGGACGATCTTCCATTGTTAAATATGTTGCATTTGTCAAATAATACACACCAATTTCTTCAATATCTGCCAATTTATTAACTCCAGAAGGAATTTGTTTTGCTAATCCTCCTGGTTCGAAGCTAGCTAATTTTCTCGGTGCATAAAATCTGTTTTCAACTATATCCCAGAGTTCTTTAAATTTTTGCTTATAATAATATGGATTATAATGCATATAACAAGTTCCCCAAGGATTATTCTCTGCCCCAAAATATTCTTCTGAATTAAACTCTAGCGATTCCAGATCAAAATTATTAATTGCATATCTCTCAAAATAATCAATACATTCATCAATTTTCGCTAAGGTTTCAAATGTATGATGATCCTTTGTTTTCCTACGCTCAATCATACTTTCCATTTTGTTGTCTAAAGAATAATATATTCTCGCAACTTGCAGGCGATTAATAATTATATGCGTATTAGGACAATTCTCTTTCATAAATTGCATAAATTGATTAAAACTTTTTATCCAACGCTGTTTAAATTCTGTTGGATTTTCTAAAGGAGAATATACTTTTTTCATTTCAAAGTTTTTAAAAATATCCAACTTTTTATAACGAACAATACGATTTGTAATAATTCCCCCATCTTCTAATTCAATAAACCCATTAAACGTATCAACATGAAAATCCAACACTAAATATTCTGGTTGTGTTGTTTTTAAAGTGTTTAGAAATGATTTCAACATATCTTGTTTAAATACGCTTTTTTCAAATCCACTTAAATCCCCTTGTAGTTCATTTTCTGAATCAATATCAATAGGTTTAGACATTAATGAAACAATACTGCAATGTTGTTGATATGAAACCAATTGAAAATGATTTTTCCAATCACTAACAAATGCCTTGTTGAACAAATCTCTTGTTGCACAACAACCATAAGTAGCTATTTTTGTAAGCATTCTTTACTCTCCAATCAATACCCCTGTAATGTAAGCGCATCCTTATTTTAAAACAACTGGTAATGCCAATATAGCTTACCTAGCTTTTCTAATTATAAATCATAGAAAAATAATTAGCAAGAATCTTAAAATCTTATTAAAAACATAAAAAGCTAGAAATTCAATGGATGTATCAATCGAATTTCTAGCTCTATTTCACTTTATGACTGCCAATCAGCCGGGTAAGTAACATAAACAAATCTTGCTTCACCAGTAACAGAGAACTTAATTTTACTTCCTTTTGGAATGAAAATAATTTCTCCTGGACCTGCTGAAACGGTTCTGCCATCAATCACAACATCTAATCTACCTTCAATTATATAATCCACTTCATCATAATCTAAAAACCAATCAAATGTTGTATCTTTCATTTCCATTAAGCCAAAACCTAGTCGTTTGCTTTCTTCTAATGTGACTAAATCTTTTGTATACACTACGTCACTAGGATTTCCAGTGTCTAATCGATCTTCTTCTGCCACTTTTACTTCTGGAAGTTTGATAGATAAAATGCCACTAACATCCACTTGCTTCGTTGTATTCCCCATTTTTTCTAAAACTACTTGTTTGACTAATTGTTCTAATAACTCTTTCGTAATATCAGCCATTATTTTTCACCGCCGTTTGCTCTTTTGCTTTATTTTTCTTCATCATTCGGTTAGCCATATAAATCGCTACCCCAACAGCTGTAACCCCACCAACTAATTTTCCGACAATCATTGGGAAAATCATATCTTTAGCAACACCAGCTGTAAAGCCTAAATGATCTCCGAGAACGAAGGCAGCAGACACTGCAAAAGCGACATTGATAATTTTTCCGCGTTCATCCATATCTTTCAGCATTTGAAGCATAGGAATACTATTTGCCAAAGTTGCAACCATACCTGCAGCAGCAACTTCATTCATTCCAAGTAATTTACCCATTTTCATTAATGGTTTATTGAAAAGTTTTGTAATAACGAATACTAAACAGAAGGCTCCTGCCAGTACAAGGGCGATACCACCAACGATTTCAATCCCTTCACTTACTGGTGCAATTCCTGGAATAATAGTTAAGCCAGTTAATTGTTGAATCGCTCCAGCAACTAGTCCGATTGTTGCAACAATAACTACACCTTTTCCAAAAATAGTGAAGCCTTTAATCATTGCTTCTGGTTTAAACCAAAGCCCAATCATAATTAATACTGCTACTAAAATAATTGGTACTAAGTTTTTAAAAATCATGATTGGTGAGAAGCCAGCTACAAGTCCGCCAATTAAACAACCAATTGGAATCGTAATAATACCAGATAATACACCTGTTGCTAAATATTTATGATCTTCTTTTTTAATAATTCCTAATGCTACTGGAATTGTAAAAACAATCGTTGGTCCCATCATAGAACCTAAAATAGCTCCAGCAAAAAGCCCAGCATCTGGTGTTAACGCAAGTTCTTGAGCTAGTGCAAAACCACCCATATCATTTGCTAAAAGTGTTGTTGCAAACATCGCCGGATCTGCTCCAAGTGCTGTATAAATTGGCACAACAATTGGACTTAAAATTTTTGCTAAAACTGGGGCAAGTGTGATAATCCCAACCATGGCAAGCGTTAGCGATCCCATCGCCATAATTCCTTCTTCAAACTGTGCTCCTAAGCCAAATTTATTCCCAATAATTTTGTCAATGGCGCCAAGAATCATAAATATTACCATTAAATATATAATAATTTCATTAATGCTCAAAAGTGTTCCTCCATTCTATAGATAGCGTTTTAAAAGTTCATCAGGAGAAGGAATAATCGTGTGATGTATCACCTTTTTTGGTTCAGCAGTTTTGATAAGAATCTGCATCCCTTCCTCGATAGCACTAACTTCCCCTGTAAAAACAGCAACAAATTTCCCACCAATCGAAGCACCAAGCGTCATCCGTTTTAAATGAATATCCGCCTTTTTTAGCGCTTCATTAACAGCATTTAAGCCAGCTCCTAATTGACTGATTTCGATAATTCCAACTGCATCAATATCAACTTTAGGGTGTTTATTCTGTAAAAAATTGAGCAATTCTTCATGCACTAAATGAAGTATGTAAGAAGAAACATGAAATTTCCCTGCCTCTTCTTTTGCATGTTGCATTGCACTAGTAAGTTCTCCAGAAGCACCTTGCAAAATAATTAAAAATTTACCTGGACAAGTGGGACGAAAAGTAAATAAAGTTACATTTCCGGCTTTTAAAAAATTATCTGCCATTTCATAACCTTTACTTATACTTCTGAGTTCAAGAATACCTAAGGATTGTTCAGCCATCACGTTCTACCGAGTCAATAATGCCAACGATACATGCATCTACTGGAATAGTATTATCTCCCGTTGATGCCCGTGCTGCGCTACCAGTTGTAACAAGAACGATATCGCCACTTCCTGCTCCGGCATTATCAGCTGCCACGATGGAATGTCTTACATCTTCCACTTCATCGGTACAAATCTCTACAAGTAGTAATTTTAAACCATTTAGTTTTTCATCTTTTCTCGTTGCCCATAAACTTCCGGTAACTTTTCCAATTTGCATGTGGCTCTTCCTTCCTAACTTTCTTTAATGCTAATTCGGTGTTCCTCTAAATAGTCTTTTGCTAGTGGAGTTAAGAAACTTCCCGCTGGCAAAATAAATTCGCTTTTATTCTTCGTAAGTTTAATAACATCTTGTTCGCTTATAACTTTGCTTATTTTCGCTTCTTTTACCGGACTGTCGATAAATTCTACTCCAAAACGAACGAGTTTTTCTTCATATTCTTGAAGCGCTTGTCTAATAGCATATTTAGCAGAATGTTTATAATCCTTTGCTTTAATTCCGCTTTTCAACAACCAAATAGGACGTCCTTCTAAAAGATGTTCTACGATAAATTGTTCTTTTTTGTTCATAGGTGCAAGCAAACTAATTCGAGCTAGTTCGGCGATTTCGATTTCTTCTAATAATAAAATGTCACAAGTGCGTTCAGAACGATCATAAAGCGAAACTTGATATTCTTTTTGATAACACTGTCTGAGAGTGTGTTCTGAATCCTGCCCCATGATAATCATTTTTTTATCTGGAAGTTGCAAACGGCGCATAACTTCCTCAGTGACGGCTTTTATAAGAGCTTCTATATCCATACTCATTTTGCCTTTGTTTTCTTAATGATTTGACCTCGAATTCCTTTTTTAAAGCCGCATGCATTGGCTTCGTCATAATCAATATGCATATATGTAGCAAAATCAGGGCTAATTCGAACGACCACATCATCAAAAATAAGCGGTCTGTCGCCATTAATTTTCACTTGCACAATTTCGCTTTGTGTTACTTGTTGTTTTTCTGCATCTTGTGGTGTCATATGAATATGACGTTTGGCAACAATAAGTCCTTCAGATAATTGAACACTATTTTTTGCAGATAATAGTAAAATTCCAGGCGTTCCAGCTATGTCTCCACTTTCACGAACTGGTGCTTTTATACCAAGTGCAGTACCATCTGTAGCACTAATTTCTACTTGTGTTTTTTTACGGATTGGTCCAAGAATTACCACGTTATGAATTACGCTTTTTGGTCCAACAATACTAATTCTTTCTTTACAAACATATTGACCTGGTTGAGAAAGATCACGGAAATGTGTAAGTTCATACCCAGTTCCGAATAGTGCATCGACAGTTTCACGATCTAAATGTACGTGACGACCAGATGCTTCTACTTCGACGCCAGTTTCTAATAGTGCCCGGCGAGTGACTTCTTCAATAAGGCTTGTTATTAACTCATTATTCATGAATAAGCCTCCTTACTTTTTATATTCACCAGTTCTTACACGAAACATAAGTATCCAAAATAAGCTAGATAATCGGTTAAGCGCTTCGATAATATCTGGTCTTTTTACTGAATAATCCGCTTCCTTAAATGCCGTAAAAGCAGCAAGTTCGGTTTCGCGAACCATTGTTCTTAATTTGTTTAAATGAATTACAGTACTTCCCATTGTATAATCGGGCATAAAGTGCGTCATTTGATAATATTTTTTCGGATTATGACTACGTTCTCGCAGTTCTTTTTCATCCATTCCAAGCAAATTAATTGTTTGGATTGGCTCGTTTAAAACTTCTGACCGAACAATATTTCTTACAAAGGTGAGGATTTCTTGTAAATCTTCTGCAAGTTTTTTAAATTCAGAAGCAACCGAACACTGAGTTTCCAATATTTCTGCCTCTAATGTATCTAATTTTCCGCGGAAAGCGATTTGTGGATGATCTTTAAACACAAGCAGATTGCCGCGCAAATGTGTCATATGCTCTGGCTTCTCATCTAATGCGCCACCATAAATCGTTTGAAATTTTGCACGCGACATTTCTTTTTTTACTGGTTCTACTTCTACTTTAGTTTCTGTAACTTCATCAATATAACAAAGGTCGATTTTCTTTTCAGATAAAAAACTCTTGGCTGATGGTGTGATAATCGTGCCTTTTTTTATATCTAGTTTTTTCTTTGTTTTTAAATCGGTGTGTAAGTAGGCTTTTCGTAACTCTTCTTCTGTCAAAATAGCCAAAGAACCACATCCTTTTGTCCCATTTACAATTGGTGTTAGTAATGATGGGAAGCTTTGTCTTACTTAAATTTAGGAAAAAGCGGAAGTTTGCGGCATTTTCTTTGGAGTCTGATGGAACTCTTGCCTTCGCTAACGCTTTTTCCCGATTGATGTTAGAATTTCGTCTTATTCAGCACTTTTTGGTAAAATTGCATCTACTTCGCTGTGTGGACGTGGGATTACATGTACGGATAATAATTCTCCAACACGTTCTGCTGCTGCTGCGCCGGCATCTGTTGCTGCTTTTACTGCGCCAACATCGCCGCGAACCATTACTGTTACTAGACCGCCACCAACTTGTTCTTTACCCATAAGTGTTACGTTCGCTGCTTTCACCATTGCGTCTGCTGCTTCTACTGCTCCTACTAAACCTTTTGTTTCGATCATACCTAATGCGTTTGCGTTTGCCATTTTAAAATTCCTCCAATTAGTGTTTTATTTTTTATTTTAATTCTGCTAAAACTTTTTCGACTAAACTTTGGATGAGTGCATCTGCATCAGCCGGAAGTTCAGATGTTGCTTGGTTTTCTTCTTTACGAATGTCTTCTAATTCTCTAACTCCTGTTGCGATACGGCGAATGTTGAATAGATTTTCTGGTCCGATATTGTCAGACGATGAACTTCCACCAACTGCCCCACAACCGAGTGTTAAAGCAGGTACTAAGTTTGTTGTTGCGCCAATTCCGCCAAGTGCTCCTGGTGTATTAACAAGCAGACGAGAAACTGGTTTTTTCAGTGCGAATTCGCGAATGATTGCTTTATCTTCGGAGTGGATGATTAAAGTATGACCAGCTCCTTCATGATAAAGAATATCCATGCTAAGTTCACAAGCATCTTGCCAAGTTTCCGCTGTATAAAACGCCAAGATTGGTGCTAATTTTTCTCTTGAATAAGGGATTTTAGCGCCCACTTTTGTTTCTTCAGCGATAAGTACTCTTGCGTCAGCCGGAACAGTTAATCCGGCAAGGTTAGCGATATGTTGCACGCTTTTACCAACGATGGCAGGATTCATTGAGCCATTTGGACGTAAGATGAATTTACCAAGTTGAACAGCTTCGGCATCGGATAAGAAATGCGCCCCTTGCTTTCTAAATTCAGCAATTACAGCTTCTTTATTCACTCGTTCCACTACAACAGATTGCTCAGATGCGCAAATCGTTCCGTTGTCAAACGTTTTTGAATCAAGAATATGTTTTACTGCTTGAGGTATGTTAGCACTACGTTCGATAAATGCTGGACCATTACCTGGACCAACGCCAATTGCTGGAGTACCAGATGAATAAGCGGCTTTTACCATTGCAGAACCACCTGTAGCAAGGATTACTGCTGTATCTTTATGTTTCATCAGTTGATCTGTTCCTTGAATTGTTGGAACTGTCATACAGCTGATAGCCCCTTTTGGACAGCCAGCTTTTTCTGCTGCTTCACTAATAATTCTCACTGTTTCAAGAATTGCTTTTAGTGCATTTGGATGTGGAGAAAATACGATACTATTTCCTGCTTTGATAGAAATAAGTGTTTTGTAAATAACAGTGGATGTTGGGTTTGTTGATGGAATTAATCCTGCAACTACGCCCAGTGGAACGGCAACCTCCATTACTTGCTTTTCGTTATCCTCTTTTAACATACCAATGGTTTTCATATCTTTGATGTAATTGTAGACGTGCTTGGAAGCGAAGACGTTTTTAATTACTTTGTCTTGCCAAATTCCAAAACCAGTTTCTTCATGTGCCATTTTTGCGAGTTTTTCGCGCGCATCATAACCGGCATCTGCTATCGCTTTTACAATTGTATCAATTTGTTGTTGGCTCATTGCAGCAAGTTCTTTTTGTGCAGTGTTAGCTGATTCAATGAGGTTTCGAACTTCTTGGATTGAGCGTAAGTCTTTATCTTCTAGTGCCACTAGTTTTCACTCCTTCCATAAATATCTTTTAGTGCGTGAACAAGTTTATCTTTGTTCGCATATTTAATCTTGCTTTTTGGAATAGGTACATTAGCTAATGTGTAAGCAAGTTTCCTTAAATCAATAACTTTCATTTCGCGAAGTTTCTTTTCTGTTGCATCGGTTGTTGTTTTTACTTCCGCTACTTCTTGAATAACTTCACTTGTTTCTTCTTTTTCTTGCTCTTTTGGGACAAAGAGTGATTTGGTTTCTTCACTCATTCTTGCTATCACATGACTAGAAATGAGACAACCTAAACTTTCGGTTGCTGCTTTTCCTGCTTCGACTGCTGCATTCACTGCGCCAACATCACCAGTTAATTCAACGGTAGTTAGTCCGCCTTTAATAACTTCACATTTAATGAGTTCCACATTGGCTGCTTTTAAACAAGTATCGGCAGCGACTACAGCTCCAAGGAAACCAGTAACTTCAATTAAACCAAGTGCTTCATTTGGCATTTATCAGCACCACCTTAATATTGAAGTGGATTTTCAGCCACATTTTCTACTGCCATTTTGAACGCATCACAAGCAGCTTTACATGCAGATTGACTACCTGTTAAAAGTGCTCCGCCGAAGTTTGTTTCGGATGGTGGTCCGTAGAAAGTTCCAATTGTTACATCTGCTGCTTTAAGTGCTGCGTCTAATGCGTACATTGCTTCAAGTGGAGGTGCGATTAAGTAAGCAATCGCTTCTCCTTCTGCTACGTTTGCTTCTTTGGAAAGGAAGGTTCCAGTTCTTGATACACAGTGCGCAAAGTAAGGTACACTATCATCTTCATTAGCACTAACAAAGCTAGCACCATTTTCAATGAAGTCTACTGCAACTGATAGACCACTTTTTACTTCTGCTGGGCTAGGTCCGGCGATAATACCGATGACTTCACCAGCTAATTTTGTTGATGCATTTCCAGCACCAGCATACATACTTTTCGCATATACAACATCAACTTCTGCTGCTTTTGTTGCTTCATCAAGTGCTGTGTATGTAACATCATCACAATCAGATGTAATAATACCTAGGCTTCTTTGATGTGGTTTTAAGTCTAGTTGTTTAAATAAACCGTTGTCTACATTTGATACAACTTTGACACTTAAAACGGATGCAGGTAATTTATCATTTTTCATGAAGTTTCCTCCTCTAACTCGCTTATTTTAAATCAATACCAGAACATTTTTTCTCTAACATATCGTGAATTAATTCAGCAATATAGGCACCTGCTTCTACTGGTGGAGTTCCGCCGCTATGAATATTAGAAATAACTGTACGACGAGCTTCTGGCATACCAATAGTTGGTTTGTAAGCAATATAAGCACTCATGGATTCAGCAGTTACAAGTCCTGGGCGCTCACCTACAAGTAAGCAAACTACGTCAGCGCCGGTAATTTCGCCGATTTGATCCATGGATGGTACACGACAATGTTTGACAAAAATAATGTTATCGAAATCTAGGTTATACATTTTTAGACCTTGTTTAATAGATGGCAAGATGTCTTTGATGTTAGCCTCGATTGCCGCTGAACTAAGTCCATCCCCAACAACAATTTGTAGTTTTGCATTTTTAGTTGTATTGGTACGAATAACTTCTACCATTTCTTCAGAGAACTCACGACCTAAGTCTGGACGAGTTAAGTATTCATCTTTATCTTGGCATTTAGTACCAACTGGGATAAAATTCATTTCTTTGATTAAATCCTCCGAAACATAAGAGAACACGGAGTCTTGCGCTACTGCATGGTCTGCACGGAAACGAAGAATTGTTTCTGTTTTATAACGTGGACCGGCACGCCATAAACCTAGTCTAGCTGGCGTCATTTGCTTCATCTTCAAATAGCCTTCGCGGTCAGCTGGTTCTGGGACAAGTAATTGTTTTTTTATGTCTACTTCGGTTATATCTGGAACGCTTCCTTCTGATACAACAGTTTCAGTCGCTGCTTTTGTCGGCATTACTGATGCTGTTTCAGTTGCTTTCCCACTAGACATTTCCGTTAAAATGCCTTCAATCATTTGTTTTAATTCTTGTTCGTTCATCGCTTTATTCCTCCCTTCCTTATTTTAGGAAAATAGATGCATCTCCAGCACGGCTAGTTAGTTTACCATTTTCGCTGAAGCCCATTTTTTCCATCCACTGATCAAATTCTTTAATAGGTTTTAAACCAAATAATTCGCGTAGAGTGGCTGTTTCATGGTACCCAGTTGTTTGATAGTTAAGCATAACGTCATCACCGTGAGGAATACCCATAATAAAATTACATCCTGCTGCTGTTAAAAGTACGGATAGATTTTCTACATCGTTTTGGTCCGCTTTCATATGGTTGGTATAACAAACATCACAACCCATTGAGATACCAGTTAATTTACCCATGAAGTGATCTTCTAGACCGGCACGAATAACTTGTTTGGAATCATATAAATACTCTGGTCCAATAAATCCAACAACGGTATTAACTAAGAATGGATCAAATTTCTTCGCAAAGCCATAACAACGAGCTTCCATTGTTACTTGGTCTACACCAAAATGTGCATCAGAAGAAAGTTCAGAACCTTGGCCTGTTTCAAAATACATCACGTTTGGTCCTGTTGCAGCACCACTTTGAAGTGCTAATTGTCTCGCTTCTTCAATGGTTGCTCCATCAAAACCGAAAGCAGTATTTCCTTTTTCAGAACCGGCAATAGATTGGAACACAAGACCAGTTGGAGCGCCGCGACGCATTGCTTCCATTTGAGTCTTCACATGTGCTAATACACAAGTTTGCGTTGGCACGTCCCATTTGCTACGGAATTCTTCAAATTTATTTAGTAACCGAACAACGCTATCTGTAGAATCATCTACTGGATTAAGTCCGATTACCGCGTCCCCGATCCCATATGTTAATCCCTCCATTAGTGATGCAAGGATACCATCTGGATCATCTGTTGGGTGGTTTGGTTGTAGTCTAGCAGAGAATGTTCCTGGAAGACCGATTGTTGTGTTTGCATGAGCGATTACACGGATTTTTTTTGCTCCATAAATTAAATCTAAATTGGACATTAATTTGGTTACAGCAGCAATAATTTCTGATGTAAGTCCACGTGCGACACGTTTAATGTCAGCGTCTGTAGTTTTATGATCTAAAATCCACTCCCGCAATTCTTCCACTGTCCAGTTCTTAATGGAATCATGGATACGATCGTTTACTTGGTCTTGAATAATACGTGTTACCTCATCTGTTTCGTATGGGACAACAGGATTATTACGCAAATCACCAAGTGTCATCTTAGAAAGCACTACTTTTGCAGCCACTCGTTCTTCTGCAGATTCAGCAGCAACTCCAGCTAAGCGATCGCCTGATTTTTCTTCGTTTGCTTTTGCCAACACATCCGTGATGGATTTAAATTGATATGTATGGCCGAATAAATTCGTTTTTAAAATCATTCGATAAATCCTCCTCTCAAAATTAAAGCTATATATATGGATCAGTTAAAGACTAGGGTTTTTACTACAACTGGTAGTACTTTCCCGTCAGCAACTGGTTTTCCTATATCAATATAATCACCATTATCAACTTTGACACTATCCAAGCAAATAAGTGGATAGCCAGCTGGTAAATGCCCGAAAATACTTTGTCCGAGCGCTTTTGCCATATCGTGCCAAGTAATGATAATTAATGGATGACCAAGTGCGATTGGTTCTTTCATTCCTTCACAAATGGCTTTTGCATATTCTGTAACTGTTTGGAAACTCGGGCTATTTTCGCCTTCAATCGCAAGTGCAATCCGTTCCATTTCATTATCTATTTTGAACCAGTTTAGTTTTTCCTGGATGATTTCTGCCATTTGCTCATTCTCTTCTTGTTTGGCAAGTTTCAAAATCGGAATATTTTTCACTGGGAAAATTTTTTCGGTGTAAGTAATGGTGCTACCACTAATTTCGGCTGTATGTGAACCGGCTCCGACTACAGTTGCCCGTATGGTTTCGACAGATTCGATATACTTTTTTTCGGTCATCAGGCTAGATTCTGCTATTTCCTTGCCTAGTAAAAGACCAATATCTCCGTATCTAAATGGATCCGTTAACGCTCCAGTTGTGATACAATCTGCCACCCCGCCGGAAAAGGAAATAGCTTCCATTTCATTGGTTTGTTTTAAGCCTTTATTGGTGATAATTGTTTCATAAAAGTCATTTGCCGCCCCAAGTCCCACACTATTTTTAAGTAATTCAACCATTTCACCTAAAATTGGTTGTAAATTTTCTGGCGAAGTAGTTGCACCAAGCGTAATTGGATAACCACGTTTTTCGATTAATGCTTGGATTTTGGGTGCTATATAGGTAATTTTTTTAGTTTCACGGTCGACTTTAATTAATCTGCCACCAATATCTAAACATGCTGTATCAATTAGTTCACCACGATCAAACAATGATAAGTTTGTCGTCCCACCACCAATATCTAAGTTCACTACAGAAGTATTATTTTCTTTGGAATAGGTATGTGCGCCTGCTCCTTTTCCAGCGATGATACTTTCTAAATCTGGTCCAGCAGTTGCTACAACAAAATCCCCAGCAAAGCCGCTCATAGCATCAAGAACATTACTGGCATTATCTTTTCGAGCTGTTTCGCCTGTAATAATTACTGCTCCCATGCCGATGTCTTCTTTTTTTATACCTGCATTAGCGTATTCTTTTGTTACAAAATCGCGAATTGCTTCTACATCAATCATGTTATCCGCGAGTATTGGCGTAAATAGTATTTCACTTCTGAAAATGATTCGTTTATCTGAAATAACAATTCGTGGCACGGTAAAGCTTGATGCCATATTTTGAATTTCTAGTTCTGATAATATTAGCTGCGTTGTCGATGTTCCAAGGTCAATTCCTACACTTAAAATCGTTTCCGCCAAACCATTCACTCCTCTCATTCCAAAAAGAAAAAGCTTAAAGACAAATAACGTTATCGTTACTTGGCTTTAAGCTTCATCGCTTTTTCATCACTACTTCTTTGTAGCGTGGATAGAATTGTATTTAAAATCAAACATTGTTTTCGTCCCATGTTCATTTGATTCAATCGTTACTTTGCCGCGAAGTTTATCTTTTATGTAGCTTTTTACAATCGAAAGTCCGAGGCTCTTCTCAGAAACTTTGCGAACGTTAAAGCCATGTCCATTATCAGTTACTTCGGCGTGAATAATATTTTTTTCTTCTTTTATTTGTAGTAAAATTTCACCTGATTCATTTGGATGAAATGCATGATCATAAGAGTTTTGTAATAGCTCATTCATGACTAGAGCAAGTGCAACGGTTCGATCACTATCCAAATAAATTCGTTTATCAATATCCATCCGCACTGCTATTTTAGGGCAATCAGTACAGCATCTTTCTACATTGTAAGCCACCGTTTCGATTACCATATATAAGTTGATGCCGTCTTCCATTTGCTTTGATAGCAATTCGTGCGTTGCGGCAATAGCGAGAATTCGACTAACGCTCTCATTTAAAATCTTTTGTGCCTCCACGCTTGTTGACCTACGCCCTTGAATTCGGAGCAGCGATACAACAGATTGAAGATTATTTTTAACACGATGGTGAATTTCACGAATGGCAACTGACTTTGATACGATCTCGGCTTCTTTTACTTTAATATCTGTTATATCATGTAAGATAAGGATAAACCTACATTCCTGTGCATCATCTTCTTTGACAAAAATTTGCTTCATTATGAAATAGTTCCCAGCAATGACCACTTCTTTTTTTAGCTGAATGGGCTGTTTACCAGTTTCGATTTGGTACATAATCGCATCAAACATCATTTGATCCAGCGATAAATTATCATAATGCATTCCGTGGATATTTTCCATGTAACCAAGTCGTTCATAATACTGATCGGCTGCATAATTCTTTTGTTGTAAAATACCATTTCTGTCAAAAATTAAGATTGCATCATCAAGTTGATCCGTAATAGAGTCTGTTAATTTACTCATTGCAGACAAGGTAGTTGAGACATCTCGATAGGCCATATCTTCCGTATCAATTTCAAAATGTGCTTTAATTTCTGCACTTATATCCTTTTCTAAAATCAAGACAGCGATAACTCGTTGCTTATTTCGAATGGGATACACTTTTTGACGAATTAAAACATTTTCTTGTGTTTTTGCAAGCAGATCATTGGAATTCATTCCCGTTTCGAGTGTTCTCAGTACACCTGGTTCATTACTTCGAAGGGCTGTTTCTCCAATAACAGTGTTTTTATAAAGTGAGTTGGTTGTTTTTGGTGGTGTATGGTGAACTACGAGTGCCTCATTTGTTAGCTTATTATAGACATCAATAAAAACATCCACGTCTTGATACATCGCTGACTTACTTAGAGATTCTGCTGTATGAATCAATTCGTCAATATCATACTCGGCTAAATCAGTATAGCGTAAACACATTTCTCTAATAGTGTTAGTCATCGCTCATCACAATCGTTTCTGCAATTTCCATCATCGGGCAACGTTTATCCATGCTTAGATTACGAATCATATTATACGCTTCTTCCTCTGTGATGTTATTCTCAATCATAAGCACACCTTTTGCTTTTTCAATCACTTTTCGTTCTTCTAATTTTTTGGTTAGTTTTTCTAACTGCTGTTCTAGTTTTCTTGTTTCTCGTCCTTTGGCAATACTCATTTCAACTGTTGGAATTAAACTTTTTTCGTCAAGCGGTTTTACTAAATAGCCTAATGCTCCGAATCCTTTTGCTTTTTCCGTGTTTTTTGGATCACTAAACGCGGTTAGTAAAATAATCCCGCCAGCAAGGCCTTCTGAAATAATTCGTTTCCCTGCTTTCAAACCGTCTAAGAGTGGCATTTGAATGTCCATGATGACTAAATCTGGTTGATGGCTTTTGCAAAGTTCAATTGCTTCAAAACCATCTGTCGCTTCCCCTACAACAGTGTAGTTCGCTTCTTCCAGTATGTCTCGGATATCCATTCTTGTAATAGGTTCATCATCGGCTATTACAATTCTTCCATTCATTCCTGTCACGTCCTCTTTTTTTGCTATAAGTTAACTCGTACAAAATATGTTCGAATCACTATTAGAAGCATTTACTTGAGCGAAAGAGTTAAAGAGCTAGAGAAAAAATCTCCAAGAAAATAGAAAGAGCCCCTTAAAAATATTGTGTAATATTTTTGAGGGAGCCCCGTTGCTCTGCTATATTTATTATTCCACACGTCTTTGTGCTCGGTTCTATTATAAGGTAGCATGAAAACGATGTCAATAGGTTATTTATTTCACAACTAGAATTAACTTAAAATTAAGCAAGCATTTTTTCCAAGATAGCACTTACGTCTGTTTCTGTAGGTATTCTCGGATTAGTTGCTGTACACCCGTCATTTAGCGCACCTTCTGCAATTTGTGAGCTATATTCATTTAATTCTGTGCGGCTAATACCACATTC
The DNA here is from genome assembly GCF_014322845.1 of Listeria immobilis. Taxonomy (NCBI): domain Bacteria; kingdom Bacillati; phylum Bacillota; class Bacilli; order Caryophanales; family Listeriaceae; genus Listeria; species Listeria immobilis. The sequence continues at coordinate 56,143 of NZ_JAASUA010000010.1, forward strand.
TGCTAAAGTCGTTGGCATATTCAATTTCTTTTGAAGCTGTTTAATCGCATTAATTAAACTCCGCACGCCAAGTCTTGTGTTAGAAGCGGGCATTTTAAGTAATTTCGCAATCGCTGTGTACCGTTCTGCTGCACGGCTGTCTGGATTGTTACCAAAATCACTTGTTAGTCCAGCATTATAGCTAATAACATGCGGTAATAGTAATGTGTTCATACGACCATGTGGAATTTTAAATTTAGCTCCTGCAGTATGTGCAATTCCATGATTTAAACCTAATGAAGTAATATTAAAAGCCATTCCCGCGAGACAAGAAGCATTGTGCATTTTTTCGCGCGCTTCTAAATCATTTCCATCTTTGTAAGCACGTTCTAAATAGGTGAAGACTAGCTGAATTACTTTTTCCGCCATGGCATCTGAATAATCATTGGCTTTAGTTGAAACATAGGCTTCTAGTGCATGTGTAAGTACATCCATTCCTGTATCCGCAGTAATTGCTGGTGGAACTGACTTAACCAAATCCGCATCCAGAATAGCTTCATCTGGTAAAATCGCATCCGTAATAAGTGGATATTTAATGGCTTTTTCTTTATTGGTAATGACAGAAAAACTGGTCACTTCTGAACCTGTTCCACTAGTTGTTGGGATAACGATAAATGGCATTGCGCGTACCGTACCTAGTTTTTGTCCGAAAAATTTCATTGCTTTCGCTGCATCAATCGCTGAACCACCACCAATAGCAATCATTAAATTAGCATCACATTGATTTAAAACTTCAATTCCAGCCACTACATTTTCAATTGGCGGATCTGGGATGATTTCACTAAAAATAGTGTATGTATTGGATGGATCAATTTTTTCTGTAATTGCATTAATCATGCCCGAACTAACCATAAATGGATCTGTTACAATAAAAATTTGTTTGTCTTTAAAATCTAGTAAACGCTCTGTTGCTCCTTGGCCAATATAAAGGTCTGTTTTAAAACTAACTTTTTGCATGAGATTACCTCCTAAATTTTTTAAAACTAAAAAAGAAGCTTTGAGTAGAGAAATTTCCTCTTTCAACTCAAAGCTTCTTTGCTAAGTAAACAGCACGCCTTTGTACTGTAAAATATTTTATTTGTCCACTTTATTAAAAACCAAACGAGTGGAAATGTCAAATCTTTTTTGTTAATAGGCAATGTAGATACGCTCTTTGTATCCCTCTTTTCAACGTTGAAAAGACCATTGCCCACTATAAACTTAAGCGGTGCACATCTTTGTGCGTATGGTGCTTGGTAAATGATAAATCCAGCTCAATTCTCGGCACCAAAACCATTACAGTGGGCTTATTTGCTAAAAAACAAATAAAAAAGCCCCAGTGAGACAACTACACTGGAACCAAGAATTGTACTTGCTTTGCCTCGAAGCAGTACAACCAGTTAAAACAAATAGATAAAAGACCTGACTTAGAGCGTCTAACTCCTTACAGTGGCGGGACCGTGCTGGATTTTCACCAGACTTCCATTATCTATTAGTTTGTATGAGCGAATTCATTTACCACCGTTATTATAGCACAAATACATTGCTATGCAAGAAAATTTTGCTTCAACTACTTATTTGAACTCCGCCAGTCGTCCATTCCCGAAAATAATATCTGCTGTAAAAAGTAGTGATATAGCGCCGTTCTAGTTCAAATAAAATTTCGAGCGGATTGATTTTCTGCTGTTCATAAAATATACCAACAACGGTTCCACTATGAGAAACATTAACACCTGGTAAATCAAGCTGTTCGATAACTTCAAGTATTTCTTTAAAAAAAGGTTTAGCTAAAATAGTTTGATTACATGTTGCGCTAATGGTGGCCGCTTCTCCAAGTAAGGAAATCGAGTGTTGCTCTACTGCTTGTTCAAAAAGCGCGAATCCGTACGCCAACTTCTCCTCATTTTGTAACAATTGCTTTTGATGACTTTCCTGCCTAAAAATGGCTGTTTCGAGAATAGTAAGTGGCTCTAAAACTACCACACCTAACTTTGGTAACCAATTAGTGGAATGAATCGTAGTCCCTTCTAAATGGTCAAATAGTGTGAGAGTTGAAAAAATAGTGCTATCAGTTGGTTCGAGTTGTAGACATAGTTTAGCAATTTCAGTATCTGTTACCGGTTGCTTTAACCAGCTAGCTGTTGCGCCAATTGTAGCAGCAATATCCGCTGTAGAGCTTGCCATTCCTTTAGCGACAGGAATGGTTGATTTTACTTGAAGTGAAACATTTGGTCGCTCATTTTCAGGCACACCAAAATGCTCACAAGTTAGATGAAATGCGCGCCATGCTTTCGTTTCACCTGTACTAGGAGCAACTATTTTATCGGATAAAGTGACTTCGGAAAACCAATTGATTGGATAGGAAATTAATTTTTCGCCACCTTGTATCCAACCCTGCAAAAGCTCGCCACATGAAGCTGGACATTTTGCTTTAACTTCCACTGAAAATCACCTCAAGCGCTTGTAAAAGTTGCTGATTATCGTTGCGGTTTTTGACTGCTACGCGGTAATAACGCTCGGATAAACCACGATAGTTAGCACAACTGCGGATAAAGATTTTTTTAAGTAATAATTCTGTTCGCAAGTCACACTTTTCCTCTAGATGAAAGAAAATGTAATTAACACTTGGTTTATATACCGTTAGTTCTGGAAATTTTTTTAGCCCATCATATAAGTATGCTCGCTCTTTTGAAAGCCAGCGATAAGTTTGCTCTATGTATTTTTCATCATCCAATAAACATTGTCCCGCGATGTCCGCAAACGTATTTATCGACCATGGTTCGCGAATTTGGAGCAATGCCTCCTGAATCATTTGATTTTTGGTTAGTAGATAACCTAGGCGTAACCCAGGTATTGCAAAAAATTTCGTAAAAGCACGAATTATAACTAAATGCGAAAATTCCGCTAAATAATGTACCATCGAAACATGCTCACTTGCTTCTAAAAAATCTATAAAAGCTTCATCAATAATTAGATAAATGTTTCTTTCTTCACATAATTTGGCAATCTGTATCATTTCTTTTTGACTGATTAACTGCCCTGTCGGATTATTAGGATTACAAAGACAAACGGCCTCTAAATCTGCTTCACGTTTAATTATTTCAAATACGGTTTCAAATGCAGCAAAATGGTTTTCTTTGGAAAGTTCGGCATAAATAATTTCCGCACCACAAAATGCACGTTCATATTCCGCAAAAGTAGGCGCAAGTATTAGAACTTTTTGCGCCTGTGTTACTTTTGCTATACCAAAAATTAATTCTGTCGCCCCGTTTCCAGGGATAACATTAGAGATTTCAAGTTGATGAAATGACGCAATACGCGCACGGAGCGCCAAATAATCAGGTTCTGGATACTCAGTTAACATATCCAGATTTTCTGTTATCTTTGTTTTTAAACTAGCGGGAACGCCTAATGGATTAATATTTGCGCTAAAATCAAGCACCATTTCTTTTGTTAATCCATGTTGTTTTGCCAGTTCACCGTAGTTCCCTCCGTGTGCAGCTGTCGTCATTTTCACCAAAAATCGCTCCTATCTTGTCGGTTGTTTCGCATAATTTTCCACATCACGGGCGATCATTAATTCCTCGTTAGTTGGAATGATACAAACTTTTACCGCTTGATTATTTTCGCTAATTATCATATCACCCGCATTATTTTTTGTCACATCACAAGTTACACCAAGATAGCTTAGTTGTTCTGTAACCATCTTACGGATTAATGGAGAATTTTCACCCACACCAGCTGTAAATAGTAGCGCATCACAGCCATTCATTGCTGAAGCATAGGCGCCAATATAATTACAAATTTGACCAGTGAACATTCTAAGTGTTAATAAAGCTCGGGAATTTCCTTCTCCAGCAGCAATTTCAATATCTCTAAAATCACTAGAAATGCCAGATACGCCAAGAACACCAGATTCAGTGGACATCATTTGGACAACTTCATCCAAGCTATAGCCTAGTTCATCCACTAAATACGGTATGATTGTCGCGTCAATTGTACCAGAACGTGTTCCCATCATCAACCCTGCATTGGGCGTGAATCCCATTGACGTATTCACAGATTTCCCACCTTCAATCGCACAAACACTAGCCCCATTGCCTAAATGACAAGAGATGATTTTTAATTTTTCTAAAGGCTTATCAAGAACTTCTGCTGCTTTTCCGGCAACATATTGATGACTTGTCCCATGAAAACCATATTTTCGAATGTGATGTTTCTCATAAAGTGCATAAGGAAGTGCATATAAGAAATTTTCTTCTGGAATTGTTTGGTGAAAAGCGGTATCAAATACAGCTACAGATATAGCATCTGGAAGCAACTCGCGGAATGTTTTAATCCCAATAATATTAGCTGGATTATGCAAAGGAGCAAGACTTGCAACTGACTCAATTCCTTTTACTACTTCATCTGTTACGATACAAGATGAAACAAATTCTTCCCCACCGTGAGCAACACGATGACCGACTCCAGCGATTTCTGAAAGATCTTTTATTACTTGGTGTTTTTTTAGTTGGTCAAGTAAAATTTCTACTGCTTCTCCGTGGTTCTCGATTTTACAAACTTCTTTCATTTTTTCATTTTGAAAGGACATGTTGAATATGGCACCTGGTAATCCAATTCTTTCAATTAAACCCTTCACTATCACTTCTTCTCCCGGCATTTCAAAAATCTGGAATTTCAGTGAAGAACTCCCTGCATTTATCGCCATAATTTTTTGCATAATGATCCGTCCTTTCTAATCTTTAAAGGAGTAAACAACGAATTGGTCGTTTACTCCATTGTTTTTTTTATAGTAAAATGTTATAAAGTCCAATGGCTAGTAAACCACCGATAATTGGTCCTACAATTGGAATCCAAGCATAGCGCCAGTCAGATCCACTTTTATTTGGAACTGGTAATAAGAAGTACGCCAGTCTTGGCCCGAAATCACGTGCTGGGTTGATTGCATAGCCTGTTGTTGGTCCAAAACTCATTCCGATTGCTACTACAAGAAAACCAAGAATAAGCGGGTTTAATCCATCAGTGAAATTATTTGCACCAATCATTAGTAAACCAAAAATAAACGCAAAAGTCGCAATGATTTCACTAATTAAGTTGAATGGTGTATTTCGAATGGCAGGTCCAGTAGAAAAAATACCATGTGTATCAATTTCTTTTGGCGTTGCTTTGAAGTGTGGATAGTAATGTAAAATAACGATGGATGCACCTACAAAAGCACCCGCAATTTGAGCAATAATATAAGGTACTACATCTGCCCAAGGAAAACCTCCGCCTACTGCAAGCGCAATAGTTACTGCAGGATTTAAATGAGCACCACTATATGCTCCTGCTATATAGATCCCAATCATTACTGCGAAGCCCCAACCAAATGTTACAACAACCCAATTGGCACCTTGTGATAAAGATTTATTCAAGTTCAGTCCTGCTAAAAGTCCATTCCCAAACATAATCAAAACCATCGTACCAATAAATTCCGCCAAATATGCTGACATAGTTTATCCTCCTTTTTTATCTTTCTTTAAATAATTTGTTCTAAAATCTCTTTTAGTTCTTGATGCGATGGTGTTGTAGGACTGGTTGGCAAACAAGCATCTTTAAGCGCATTGGTCGCAATTTCATCCATTTTCGCAAATACTTTTTCTTTTGCTACACCCGCCTCTGTTAATGTTCGTGGCATTTGCATATGCTCCATCATTTGACCGATTCGTTCTCGCAATAATCTAACAGCCGTTTCATTTGAGTCAGATCTAGAAGCAATGCTACAAATACGTGCCATTTCTGCATATTTTTGCTCAGTTTCTCGATTTTTAAATGCATTAAAACGAATAACGGCATCTAATAAAATCGCATTGGCTAAACCATGTGGAACATGAAATTGAGCACCTAATTGATGCGCAATGCTATGATTTAAGCCAAGATTAGCGCAATTAAAAGCCATTCCAGCCATTGTGGAAGCATTGTGCATTTTCTCACGGTTAAGTAAATTACGACCATCATCATAACAACTGGTTAAATATCGCAATGTTAGTTGAACACTTTTTTCACCTAGAGCATCTGTGTAATCACTAGCTGCTTTTGAAACATAGGCTTCAATAGCATGAGTTAATACGTCCATTCCTGTATTTGCAGTAATTGCCGGTGGTACAGTGACAACTAATTGCGCATCTAGAATAGCCATATCTGGAATTAATTCATCAAGGAACAATGGATATTTAATTTTCGTAGTCGGATCAGTAATTACTGTTGCGGCTGTTACTTCAGAACCAGTTCCACTCGTTGTAGGAATAGCGATAAATGTTTCAATATTGATTTTTTCTAATCGTTTGGCAAAATAATAAATCCCTTTTGCTGTATCAATGGCGGAACCACCACCAAAAGCAATCATCACTTGTGGCTGAAGTTTACCAGCTTCACTCACCCCACTCGCAACTTTCGAAATGGGAGGATCCGGAACAACATCTGTAAAAATATGCACATTATTAGTTGTATCAAGCTTACCAATTAAACCTTGCAAGCCCTCACCATCTGCTAAAAAACGGTCACAAATTATCCAAACATTTTTATTTTTAATTTCTGTTAAAACTTGTAAACTATTTGTGCCAAAAGCCACTTTTGTCTTGATTTGAAAGCTATTCATTTACTTTTGCCTCCTCTTACCGAATCGAAAAACCATCTGTTAAAACACAACGGCGACGTCTAGCAAAATGACGAGCAGTTGTTGTGCCTTCCCCAGTAGGTGTCGCGATAGTGAAAGTTGCGCTACCTTCTCCACCAAAGCCAAGACCTGCAAACGATGGTCCATTTTTCACGAAAATAGATGTTTGCATATCGCGCGCTGCTTTGTTTAATCTAGAAATATTTTGCGAATGCATGGTTGCTGTATGATGCAATCCTTGCTCTAATTCGATTGCTACTTCTAAAGCTTGATCAAAGTCTTTTACTCTTACAACTGGAACAATTGGCATTAAAAGTTCTACGGTCGCAAATGGATGTGATTTATCTGTTTCAACAATAATTAATCTTGGTGTAAAATCACAAGCTATTCCTGCTTCTTTTAGAATCTCCGTTGCACTTTTTCCGACTAATTTTTTATTGGTAGCTCCTTTTTCAGTAACAGCTACTTTTTCTAATTTTTGAATATCACTTGGATTAGTCACATGTAGTGCGCCATTTTTTTCCATTTGGAATAATAAGAAATCTGTAATACTATCGACTGCTACGACGCTTTTTTCAGCAATACATAAAATATTATGATCAAAAGAAGCTCCTGCTACAATATCCGCTGCGGCTTTTTCAATGTTTGCTGTTTCATCTACTATAGATGGTGGATTTCCAGCGCCTGCTCCAATCACTTTTTTCCCAGATTGCATTGCTTGAAGAACTACTCCTGGTCCACCTGTAATGACAAGTAGTGGGACTTTCGGATGGTTCATCATTTCTTGCGCTGCTTGAATGGAAGGTTTTTCTACTGTAACGACTAAATTATCAATGCCACAACTTTCGCGAACAATTGTATTTAATTTTTCGATTAACCATAAAGAAATATTTTTGGCACCTGGATGTGGGCTATAAAATACAGCATTACCCGCAGCAAGCATCCCAATTGTATTACAAATTAATGTTTCTGTTGGATTCGTACTTGGTGCAACTGCTCCAATAACACCATATGGAGAAAGTTCATAAAGCGTCATGCCATTATCTCCAGTTGCTACTTCTGTATAAAGATCTTCTACTCCTGGGGTTTTTTCAATTGCTAAAGTGTTTTTCAAGATTTTGTCTGCTACATTACCCATACCTGTCTCTGCAACAGCTCGTGTAGCTATATTTTCGATTTCTGGATAAAGTGCTGTGCGAATTGCTTGTACAACATTTCTACGCTCTTCCAGCGATTTTTCTTTAAAACAGTTTTGTGCGATTACTGCCGCTTGAACGGCTTCATCAACCGTGTCAAAAATACCACTTTTTGCTCCTGTTTTTATTGCTGGTTCTTCATTTTGACTGGTTAATTTCTCTAAAAGAACTTTTTTTACCAGTTGTTCAAGTTCTAATGCTTCCATACTGAATTACCCCTTCTCTATCATTGATAATGCTTTTTTGGCAATGCGTATATCTTGCTCCACAGATCCACCACTTATTCCAATTCCACCAATTATCGTTCCATTTGACGTATAAATTGGAACCCCTCCGCCAAACGTTACAATATCTCCGTTCGTCAAAGTTTCTAATTGATAAAGCTCGGCACCTGGCTGAACTGCTTCTGCTAAATTTTCTGTACTTGTTTTCATCGCTACTGCCGAATAGGCTTTTTTTGTTGCAAGTTCCGCACTTACTAGGAGAGCATGCTCCATACGATAATTAAACCTTGAATTACCGTGCGCATCAACTACTGCCAACGTGACTGGAACACCTTCTTCTTCAGAGATAGCACAAACATGACGCATTAATTTTTCACAAAAGGAAAAGGATAGTTCTGTCGTTTTGGACGGTTCTTTTTCAGTTTGCTTTAAGTATCTCTCAACAATTAATTTAGTTGCTTTATCGAGCATTTGTCTAAAATCTTCTTCTCTGGCAAGGATGTATAAGCAATCTGATAAACGATTGACATATTTTAATATTTCCATTCTAACTGGAGTTTGTTCTGCAAAACGAACTAATAATCGTTCCGCGCGTCTTGCTATTGTGCGAGCACTATGTAAAAATGCTCCTGCTGTACTAGAACCTGGTAAAACAAAACTGTCTACTTTGGGTAATTTGGTCGAATAATTGTCGATGATTTTTTCCAAATGACTAATGTCATCTTGTGTGATTATAATTTTGTCATTAAGTGCTGCTTCATTTTCTGTTGCAAGTTCTGCGCAAAGATAAAATAATTGTCGTTCGATATTTCGAAGTAACGTTTTATTTTCAGCAGAAGTTACAAATTTTTCAGCAACACTAATTTCGGCATTTAATTCATCAAAAGAGCCATATGTCTCCACACGATCATCATATTTTTTCACACGACTTCCATCAAATAGCGCAGTAGTGCCTTTATCGCCAGTTTTTGTATAAATACTCATGAGTTTATCACTCCTTACTTATCAAAACTATCAACAATTGCAATAATTGCCGAGTCAATTGCACTATTTGGTTCCATAAAGACACTTCTAGCAGCGTTTCCTCGAGCGACAAGGACATACTCACCAATACCAGCACCAACAGAATCACATGCAACTTCTTCAGAACGAACATTTTCTCCATTTGCATCTACTGGTTGGACAATCATTAATTTTTTCCCAACAAGCGAGTCTTCTTTTTTAGTAGAAACTACACTTCCAGTAATTTTTGCCATGTACATTCCATCACTGCCTTTCCCGCACTGCAATATTATTTTTCACTAAAAATTCATTTGCAAGCGGTGTAATAAGCTGCTTTTTATATTTGCAAAGTGTACTTCCGCTTGGGATTATTGCGCTATCACTATAACAAATAACGCCACCTTCTGAATGAACCAACAGCTCACCCGTAACACTAAAAATTGGAAACGGAATAGACGTGAGCATCTGATAATCAAGCCAAGGTTCCCCGTTATCAAATAGTTCTAGTTCTAGAGAAATCTCATAATCTACTGCTTTTTTTAACCAGCAAGATAAGAGCTCCGAGCGATTTCCACTAAGCAATCGTTCTAGAAAATGCTGGTTTACTTGTGTTAACCGAACTGTTCCGCTTTTCATAAAAATCGCAACTGGATCACGTGGCATTTTCGAAACAGGAATACTAGTTTGGTTAGCTGCTCGCATTTTCAAGCGTTCGACAATGATTTTTACTAATTCTTCTATCATAGATTTCCGCTCCCTGAACTCATTGCAATACCAAGCGGCGTAACATATTGTGGATAATTTGGTTGAAAAACAGGCATTTTCAAATAGCTTTCAAATGTGCCTTTAAATTGGCTATATGCCGAAGCCCCGCCAACAATATAAAGTGGTTCTGAAGGAGATTTTTCGAGATGAACTCGGGTGATTTCTGCCATTTTTTCAACTACAGGGCGCATCACAGAGTAGTGTTCGCTTGAATCTTTTTGTTTTCTTTTATTCTGTTCAGCTTCTTCTACGGTAACTCCATAGTAACCTGCTAAAACAAGTGTCATATGTGTTCCCCCAGTTGGTTCATCAGCGGTATAAATCACTTCCCCATCCTGAAAAACACTAATACCGGTTGTACCACCTCCGACATCCACTACTGCTCCATTGTTTAAACCAAGCACTGCAGCGGCGGCGGTTGGTTCATCAATCGTATAAAGTGCTTCCATTCCTGCACTTTCGATTACGTTAGCAACGACTTTTTTATTATTACCGATTGTGCCGGGTGGGATTGCTCCTGAAGCATGTGTTAGTGTTATCCCGAGGCATTTCTCTGCCCGTTCTTTAAGACGTGTTACCACTTCCACTGACTCGCGGTAATTAACAACCAGTCCATCCCTTACTGCATCAGCAAATTCAAATGCACCAAAAAGTGGCACATCGTCCTCATCTAATACAACAAATACAATGGAGGATGTACCTAAATCGACGCCAACTTTCACATTTGCTTCGTTAGCAATAGATTGTTTTTTGTCTTTATTCATTAATGCCGCAAGTTGTTCCATCCGCTCATTTGCTACTTGTAAAATGTCCATTTCTCCACCTCCTTATTAGTTACGGCTTGATTATTTTTGCAAAAGCATTGCCAGCAATATCTGCCGCATTTGCTTCATCGGTATCAATATGCATTTCTGGAATAAATTGGTTATTTACTCGAATCGTACAATGATGCAAAATGAGGCTACGCATTTCTGAACCAACTTGAACAGAAACTTCATCCCCCTGTTTTACACCATATTCCGTTGCTACACTTTCTGGCAAATGAATATGACGTTTTGCAATAATCGTACCTTTTGATAAAGTAAGTTCGTGTTCTTTTGAAACGAGTTTAATTCCGGGCGTTCCTTCAATATCACCAGAAATACGAATCGGTATTTGCATCCCAAGCATTCTTGCGTCAGTTTTAGAAAGTTCCACCTGCGAAAATTTGCGTAATGGTCCTAAAATTCGGACACGTTTTAATTCGCCCTTATCAGAAACAACCGTTAATGTTTGTTCTGCTGCGAATTCGCCTGGTTGTTTTAGCCATTTCTTCACTTGAATTGGCTCATTTGGGAATAATTGGTTGTAGTCCGATTCTGTAAGATGGATGTGGCGGTTAGAGACTCCAATTGGAATCTCTGTCTCCGCACCATCAAGTTTTGCTGCCACTATTTTTTTAATCAGACTTTTTAATTCTTCTCGTTCCACGGTTTATAGTCCTTTTGGTAACAATGTTTCCACATCATTATGAGGGCGTGGAATAACGTGGATAGATTGAACTTCTCCCACATTACGTGCTGCTGCAGCTCCTGCGTCTGTTGCTGCTTTTACTGCGCCAACATCACCACGAACCATTACTGTTACAAGTCCAGAACCAATTTTTTCATAGCCAACAAGTGATACGTTCGCTGCTTTTACCATTGCGTCAGCTGCTTCAATTGCGCCAACAAGTCCTTTAGTTTCAATCATTCCAAGTGCGTTATTCATTTTATTTCCTCCTTAAAATTGGGTTTATTTTTCTTCGTCAAAATGGATGCAGTCTTGTCTAGGATCCCCTTTTACTCGAGGGCAAGCTGGATCATGACATAAATTGCATGTTGCTTCTGCCATTACTTCTGGTTCAGCTGGTTTTTCTTGTTCTACCGGAGCTAGTTCCTCTTTTTCTGGTTCCGGCGCTACTTCTTCTTTTGGCCAAAACACCGTGAAAATTTCTTCTCCTGGACGAGGAATGACCTTTTTCGCAACAAAGCTATCTGATTGGATGGCTGTTTGCTCTCCTGCTTCTAATGCTGCATTGACCGCTGCGACATCGCCTTCAATTTTCACCGTAATCCAGCCAAAACCTTTTGCTTTTTCGGTGTCAATTAAATCAATATTTGCTACTTTAGCCATAGTATCAGCTACAGTAATTGCGGAAGCCAGTCCTTTAATCTCAATAATACCAATCGCTTGATGCATTCCTTCACCTCCTTATTTAAAAGGTACACCCTTAACAAGCCGCGCCGCATTCATCCCTATATTCCGCTTTTCTTCGGTAGTACTCGCTTCAAAACGGTACTCAGAAAAAAGTGGTTTATCTGGGGGTAAATTACGATAATGAATCACTAAATGATCATTTTTTAGTGTAACTCCGACTAAAAGCGGCGAACTTGCAGAAGCTCGAAATGCTGCCTCTACCTCATCTTTTAAGGGCATAATTTCTAACTCACAAGGAATGCCTTCTTCTTCTATTCCAAACAACACTTGCTTAATACAATCTGGATTCGCATCTGTATCTGCATGAAAATATATCGCTGGTTTACTTAGAACAGGAATCATGCAAGATCGCCTCGCTTATTAGAAAGTATTAACCCAGTTGCTACAGCATTCCTTGGACCTTCTTTTCCGCGAATATTTCCACGACCAGCCACAAGCGAATAATGCGAAAGTGCATCCGTAATTAATTGTGGAATTTCAAAATCAAGTGCAGATCCTCCAACAATTACTACAAATGGAATGTCGCGAATATTTCCAGTTGGGCTAACATATTCAAGTGCGCGGATAGTATTCGTTACAAAAACTCGCTCTTTAGCAGAACGGCGTACTAATTTAATTTTTTCGATTGATACATCTCCCGGAATTGGGATAAAGCCATCTGGTTTTACAATAACTACTTTGGCAAATACGCTTGGAGAAAGTGGGGTATCAAAAAACTGAACCGTGCCATCTTCATGACGTATATGGAAAATACTTTCTACTTTTGCTAGCGGATATTTTTTAATATCTTCTGCTAAATAGCGATCTTCCAAACCAATTTCTGACTGAATAATCATGGTTACCATATCACCAGCACCTGCTAAATGAGTTGCAATCATCTCTCCCTTACCATTAATGATGGAGGCATCCGTCGAACCTGCCCCAAGATCTAAAATGGCTAGAGGTGTATTTGTTCCCGGGGTTGTAAGCGCACCAAGAATTGCTGCTTCGGCTTCTGCGCCTCCGATTTTAACAGCTACTTTTAATTCTTGCTCCATCTCAGAAGCAATCGCAGCCATCTGCAAATGGTCACTTTTTACCATCGAGGCAATACCAACCGCTTGTTCCATCGAAAATTCACCAGCAAGTCCACCTTGAACATCCATAGGGACAAATGTATCAACCGCAAGTAAATCTTGTATAAAAATATCTGCTGGAAGTTTATCTGTTAGTCCAGCCATTGTTTGCCGTACTTTTTCAAGCATCCCACCAATGTTCGTCCCTGGTTCTCCGCTCGCATTATCCAGTTCTGATAAGGACCTAATTGCTTGCATAATTTTGTCGGATCCTTCTGCAACATTTACACGAAGCGTCCGATTCAAAGAGGTGAGCTCAATGTGACCAGCTGGAATAGTGCGTGCTTTTACATCCCCTTCAGGAGTTTTAATTACCACCGCAGAACGATTGCCAATTAAAGCTCGAGCGACTGGAATAATATTTTTTGTTTCATCAGAATTTAAATGAAATACCGTCGCAATACCATATGGATTTGAAATTGTTTCAATGACCTTACCTGGTGCCGCAACTTCAACCGCTGCTAACATATCTACAGGAACTTTATCAATAAAACTAACTTCATCTACTATCGGTATTTTGTGATTTAAGCGATTATGAACAAGGACGCCATCATCCGCTTGAAGAATTGCAGCTGTAATTTGATAACCGCGTTCAGCATAAGCATTTATCGCTAGTGCCGCATCTTCAAAGTCAACTGTTTTTGGAATGATAACAATGTAACTATCCTTATTTGGTTTGGAAGCTAACTCATCCAAAAGAACTGTTATACCGGAACCCATCCCTAGCCCACCAGGTGTTTTGGGATTATGCCCAATCATGGTCGATTCAGTGATGATTGTTTCGGTAATTGTTTCCATCGCTACATCACCAATTACGGGAGTTGCTTCATTAATCCGAATTTCGGCTAAATCAGCAGAAGTTGCACCTACCTGTTTTAAAGCAAGATTTAATGCTTTAAAAATTCCATGAAGATTTTGTTTTGTTCCCTTGATACCAGTCGTTTCCGTAATGGCACTTGCAACAAAAACTGGGTCATCCAAAGAATCATTTTTAGCAAGTGCTACTTCTGTCGTAGAGTTTCCGATATCAATGCCTGCAATATACTTCATTTATTTCACCGCATTTCCTTCGTAATCGAGAGCAAGATGTTTTAGTTATCACCTTTTAATTTTTTACGCTCTTGATAAAGTTCTGCTGCTTCACGTACATAATTTGAACAAATGGTTGCATGATAAACATTTTCTAACTCATCTGCAATGGCAAAAAGTTCTGCTTTGGAAGAACGATAAGGACGCATCGCATTATAAATTTCTAAAATACGCTCATCCGGAACAACCGTTAGTTCTGCTGCACGTTCAAAATTATTAGCAAGTGTCGCACGACCAGCATCTCTTGCTACTTGTGCTTGCATTTTTAATGTTTCGGCAGTTACTCGAACATCTTCTGGTTTAATCGTACCGTCTAAAACATTTTTTAAAGTAATATCATCTAATGATTTTTCGGTGGATGTTTTAACAAGTTCTGGACGTTTTGTTCCAAGTGGGTAATCACGAACTGTAAGCGAATCTCCGCTTACTTTCTGTGAAGTAGTTGTTTTAACCGCACCACTGTTCACTTCTTGCAAAATATCTCTAACCATATTTTCTAAAGCTTCTTGATTCATTTTTTTCACCTCACTATTAGTTTACTTGTAGTTCTACCGCATTTTTCCCTTGAACAACATGTTTCGTTTCTTTGATATGAAGTAACGCCGCTTTTGCTTGGAATTTAGGACGAGCCATTTGATCATTCACCATTGGTACTGGATTAGGTGATTCACCTTTAGCATATTTCGCAGCATTTTTTCCGATTGCACGATATGTTTCAAGTGTAATTAGTGGTGCTTGTGGGAAAAGTTCTAAATTTGAAAGTGGTTGTAAGTCTTTTTGGTGGATTAAAGCTGTTCCACGTGACTGAATTCCGATACAAATACCAGAACCACTTAATTTATCTCCTTCTACTGCCACAAAAGCAACGTCAGAAGAACGGAATACACGAACAACACGTGCCTTTAATCCTTCTTCCTCAATTCCAGCAATTACTTCTCGTAAAATTTGTTTATGTGGGACACCAACAATATTTTTCGTTTGGTATTTTCCAAAAGCTGGCGCAACAGCGATAACCACTTCATCTTTTTGTCTTCCAGGTTCAGCTTCCCCAACTTCTGTTAAAAAGCTTTCTTCTGAAACTGCAGCAACAGGTTTTTCCTTTTGAAAAGAAATTTTATCTTCTTTTAGCTGTAATTCATCTAGCACTTCGGATATAATTCCGCGAAGTACTTTTTCGTTAATTTCAACCATGTCTCTTAGTCCTCCTTTATAAAAAATGGGAAGTAGCTTAGTCTAATTCGTTTGCATCAACCGCAACAGCGATATCTTTTAATTTTTCCCAACGTTCGCCCTCTAAGCGATAACCAGTTCCTGGACCAGCATAATCATTTAAATCATTGACAGAACTAATAACATTCCAATCTTTGTCAATAATTGCAGATGTATGAAGGAAGTCTCCGGATACACGTTGTTTCAACATATTAAGTACGCTTTCGGCAACATCATCATATCCACCAGCAGATAAAGCTTTTACTACATCAAGACCTGTTACACCTCGATCCATCATTTCAGCTGCTGCTTTAATATCTTCTACCATATTACGTTCTGGCATATCTTTGCTTCCACGTGCATATGTTGCTGCTTCTACTTCTTCATCCGTTACTTTTGGAAGACCTAATTGTTCAAAAACAACTTGGATAACACGAGCCGCTTTATTTCTTACTGCAACAACTTCTTCTTCGGTAACTGGGGTTAAACCACCATCTACTTTTAAATCACGTTGTAAAATATTATAATCATCAAAATCATCTGCATCGAAATTGGAACCTGCAAACATATTGTCATAGTTTGGTGTTGCACTATAACCAGAAGAAATATAGTCAGTTCCAGGTAAAAATTGCATTAGTAAACGAGCTGTACGACGAATATCAGAATGCGAGAATGTTTGGTCATTACCAGATGCAACTTCCAGATCAAGCATTACTGCAATTAAATTCTCTGCAAGTACAGCACGAATTCCACTTGGTACTGCTCCTGGAATTCCGATACAACTAATTGATCCATTTTGTAATCCTTGAACGCCAGCTGCTTTTGTAATGAAAATACAGCGAGATTCTAGGTATAACATTGATTTTCCTTCTGCATATCCCATTTGTACTTCCGAACCTGTTCCTGAAGTGAAACGCATTTTCAGCCCACGGGAAGCATAAGCACTAGCTAAAATCCCTTTAGACCAAGGTGTGTCGTCTCCATCTGTGAATACTGGTTCTGTTCCATAAACGGAAATAGTTTCTGCATAACAAGTTAATCCACGCATACCAAGTTCTAACTCAGTTGCTTCTTCTAAAGAACATTGTGTAAGTACGCCGCCACGACCAGTTTGTGACCCAACTAGTAAGCTAAGTGCATTAAATGGTGCATAACGAACTACCGCAACAGTTGTTTCTTGTTCATCAAAACCACGAATTGCTGCTTCTGCTGCATCCGCTGCGATTTGTACTGGGTTATCACGTAAATTAGTTACGTGAGCTTGTGTTGTAGGTGTCCGACGAGAACGCATTTTTTGCATTGACATCATCATTTCTACTACGTTCATTTGTGATACTACTTCTACAATTTTTGCCGGTGTCATCGCAGTTGTAAGTAAAACGATTTTTTCACGTGGTACATTTGGATCACAAAGCATATTGGCAAGCTTCACAGAATCCATTTGCATAACTTCTTCTACACGAGATAAATCAATTCCATATTTAGCGATAAAATGGTCGATTAAGTCAAATTCAGCTAGTTTTTTGCTATCCATTTCGACTACTTTACCATTTTCAATTTTAATGCTAGGTTTTGGATCATTCGGGCTTTCCATTGCTATTAAGCCTTCTTCTATCCATTCCTTTACAAAACCATCTTGATTAACCGGGCGTTTTGCTAATTCTTCAAAGCGTTTTGATTTCATCAGTCGTTACCCTCCGTTCTAAATGTAGGATGGACGATCATTTTTCGGTTCATCCCCTAAAGCTCCAAGTAATTTTTTACCAATTTCACGTGCTGAAACAACTGCTTGACGAACAGCACCAGAATCTCCAGAAATGCATAGAATCACTTCATTAGAGAAACTAGTTCCGTCAGTTGGTGAAGAATAAGCAACTACATCAACATTTGCCGATTTCACTGCTGTATCAGCCATAACTACACCAATACCTGCAGGACCACCGACAATAATGCCGCAAGCTTTACCAACTGGAGATCCAAAAGCTTTTTCTAATGCATGACTCGCACGTGCAGTATATTGAAGTTCAATATGTCCAGCCTCGTTTCCGTATACATCACCGAAAGTTTTATCTAATTCATTAAGCGCAACTTCAACTGCGCGTTTTACGTCAGAAACATCATTTCCACCAAAGATAATTAAAGAACCGTGACCTGCGCCACCTTTTGTATCTCGTGGTAATTCAATTTTTACTACTTCTGTATTTGTTGCTTTTACAGCTTCATCTGCTGCCATAATATGTGGACCTGCACCTGTACGGGCTCCCAAAATACCAATAGAACGGTACGACTTTTCAAGCTTCATTGCTTCTAAAAGTTGACCATCTACATTCGCAATCACTAGGCCGATTGTATCTCCAATCGCTGTTCCTACAAACTCTGTTAATTGAACTGCTTTTTCACTCATTTGACGTGATCCTCCATCCTCTACTAATTTTTCCGGGTCATTTCCAACCGTTTCCATTACCTGTTTTAGAATTTCGTCAATCAGTTTATTCTGCTCACTCATCTGACTTCACCCTCACTGGCAAAATTTCTTCCACATCTGTGTGCGGACGAGGAATAACATGAGTACTCATTACCGTGCCAACGTTTCTTGCTGCTGCAGCCCCAGCTTCTGTTGCTGCTTTTACTGCGCCAACATCCCCGCGAACCATAACAGTTACAAGACCAGACCCGATTTTTTCGTACCCGTTTAATGTTACATTAGCTGATTTAACCATGGCGTCAGCGGCTTCAATGGCGCCAACTAGCCCTTTAGTTTCAACTAAACCTAGTGCTTCTTGCATGGGTGTACCTCCTTTGTAATAATAAGTATTTTACTCTCTCAGTATATGCAATTCAGACTATAAATAGTTGGCACTTCCGGGAATAAAAAAAGAAGACCCAAATCATGTTTTAACACAATTTTGCGCCTTTAAAAAAAATAACGACAAAAACCCATCCACTGATGCACGGTTTCAGTCTCCAACTATAAAATTTATCGTAGCAATATATTGTTATCTTCATGGCAAGAAAATGTAAGCGCATTATAAATATGATATACTTATAGCGACAAATCACGCTAAGTATCGCCGAAAGGGGAATCACTATGTTACTACAGTTCAAAAGCAACGAATTACTTATCGAAAAAGTCATGGATGAATTTTCAGCAGCCACCAGTTTAGCATCGGTTGTAGTTGATATCCATGGTACCGAAGTTTCTAGATTATGTAACTTTACTCCTTTTTGCCAACGCATTCGTTCCAATCCAAAATATCGCTCGTTATGCCAAAAATGTGATATGTTTGGTGGACTCGAAGCTTCCAAAACGGGCCAACCACTTATTTATCGATGCCATGCTGGATTAACAGACTTTTCCGTACCAATCGTTGTTGAAAATCAGCTTAGTGGCTTTTTATTAAGCGGCCAGGTCATTTGTGAGGAAGATAGTCAAGTTGGTAATATTCAAACGGAAGAAACTGACTGGAAAAATGATAAAGAACTCATTTCTGCTTTTCGTTCTGTTCCTGTATTTAGCGCCAAAAAAATCAACTCTTCTGCAAAAATGCTTACTATAATTTCGCAATATTACTTAAAGTCAGAGATGGAAAAAGGTCGCGAGGAACAAAAACAAAAAATCGCTTTTCATCATACAAAAGTCGTGCATCAAGAAGAAAATAAAGAAATTCGTAAAGCTCTGAAATATATTGAGAAAAACCTTAATCGTCCTATTACACTAGACGAAGTTGCCAGTCATGTATTTCTAAGTTCTTATTATTTCAGTAAGCTCTTTAAAAAAGAAATGAATGTGAATTTTATCAATTATGTTAACCAAAAGAAAATGTCTTTAGCAAAAGATATGCTTAAAAATCCGCGTTGGTCTATTGATAATGTTGCAAGAAACTTAGGCTTCACACAAACCAGTTATTTCTGTAAAGTGTTTCGCAAAGAATTCGATATTACACCAAAAGGCTACCGAGAAACATTAAAATAAATAGCTATAAAGTCATATTCTTCTATCAGAATATGGCTTTTTTTCATCCTTAAAAAACAAAAAAACTTTCATCCAAAATCGGATGAGAGTTTACATACATAGCAAATAACATTACTAGGTTTACTCACATACGCTTTTTAGGACCCCGAAAAAGAGCTGTTTCCATCTTATTTGGCGAGTATCCTGACTTGGCTTCATCCAAACATTGAACCTTCCCATACATAAAAATCATGTACAGTGGTTATCTCAATCTTTGTCCACCTTACAGTTGCGGGGGCAGTTTCGGCATCTAACCGAATTCCTCTTTCAGAAATGTTTATCCATTCCACCAACATAAGAACTATTTAATTAGTTACATCTTATCACAAATCCATTATAAAAAGAGCGCTTCCACCTAAAACAACAATATTATACTATTTATTTAAAATTAAAAAACGAGCAGAATCATTGTCCCACAAGGAATAACACCCTTGCTTAAAATCAGCATCCCAATATTGTGTTATTTGCTTTTTTTGCAAAAAGAGCGTGATTAATCGCAAAACACCTAGATGACCGACAATTAAAACCGTATTTAGGTTCTGCCAATTGCTCCATTCAGCCTCTATTTTTTTCATTACACGTTTATAAAAAAGCGAGAAATTTTCTCCGTTTGGAAAATCCGCCGTTTGCCAATCATGACAATATGCCTCCCAAGCTACAGGAAATAACGCATTAATTTCCTGATATGTATGCCCCTCGAAATCCCCAAAATTTAATTCGTTAAGTTCTGAAAAATGAACCACCTTTGTATCGCTCAAAATAGCAGCAGATTCTTTTACTCGTTTTAAATCACTTGTAACAACCAAATCAAACGAGTAGCTAGCCAACTTTTCTTTTAGCTGTTGCATCTGGATTTCCCCTGTATCATTTAGCGATACATCCGTTTGACCGCCATATTGTTTTCTTTTGTTCATTTCTGTTTCACCATGTCTCACTAAAATAAGTTGCATTTAAATCAACCCCCAAAGTAGCACAAGGCAAAATAAACAAACTAATTGTCCCATCTGTCCGCCCGCTCCTAGTGTATCCCCATTCATTCCACCAATTCTTCGGTAAACAAAAGTACGATAACCAATAACAAATAATAGCACACCAACGTATGCAATTAATCCTACATACGAAAAAAACAAGCCTAAAAACATAAGTACCATTATTTGCGATAAAATAATAATCCAAAGTGGAACACCTAAAAAAATGGCACCTAAACCTTCTTTAGATCCAGCATATTTCATATTTCCAAAAAGCAACATTGTTACTCCCTTAGCGACAATCGGTAACACAAAAAACAGCCAGCCAATTTGGCTAACATCAGGAACTGAAATAAATAATGCCGCATACAATAGAAAGTAAAAACTAATAGCAATCACACCATTGGCTCCAACCCGACTATCTTTCATAATTTCTAGCATCCGTTCCTTTTTACGAGAAGAAAAAAGCCCATCTGCAGTATCGGCAAGCGCATCCACATGAAACCCGCCTGTAATAATTATTTCTGCAAAAAGTCCCGTAATAATTGCGACTGGGAGCGGCATAACCAGATCAACTAATGTAAAAACAAGCCAGTTCCAAGCGCCAATTACAACGCCTACTAAAGGAAGTAACACGCTCCCTTTTTTTAAGTTAATCTCCGCCATATTAATTTCGATAGGTATTGGTATTCGCGTAAAAAATTGAATTAATAAAATAAATGTTTTCATGCTATTTCCACCTTTTCGGAATGCCACTTAAAACAAAATAAACTTCATCCGACTGAGCAGCGATTTGTTGGTTTACTCGACCAATTATATCTCTAAAAATCCGTGTCATCTTATTTTCAGGAACGACACCAAGTCCGATTTCATTTGTAACAAAAAGCAACTTCGCATCTGCTTTACTCCCCGCTAACAAAATCTCCAAAACTACGGATTGAATTTCTGCTTCTATTTTATCAGCCAAAGAGTTTGTTAGTTCCTGTTCACCAAGTGCTTGAAAGAACAAATTCGTCACAAGCATCGTCACACAATCCAGTAAAATTACCTCATATTTCTTAGCATGCGCATTTATATATTCCGGAATCCCTTGAAAAGCTTCTAATGTTTCCCAAGTTTTTGGTCTGGATGCTTGATGTTTTTTAATTCTTGCTTGAAATTCCATATCATCTTGAAAAGCGATACCCGTTGCAACATAAAGAACCCGTTCAGAGTTTGATGCCACTTTTTCAGCAAAACTACTTTTTCCACTCCTAGCTCCACCTGTTACAAGGATTATTTCTCCCATGTTGATACCTCATTTCTATGTATAGCTCCTAAACGTTTTGCACTAGGATATTCTTTCAAAAAAGGTGCGGCCAAATCGGCTCTAACTGCAGCTAAAATAACAGAAGCAGGTCCCGCAGTTTTATTCATTTTTTCATCATTTAATATGTCATCCGGAATAAAAACACCATTATTTAGGTGTGCCAACAAGTTCGCTTCATAAGCCATTCCTTTTGATCCAACAGGAACCACTTCCAATACTGCATTATCTTTAATTAGACGTTTTACCAATTGGTAGTCTGGCATTTGATCCATTTTTTGCAATACTTCTGCTCCGACAATTGGTTCTCCAAACGCAAATAAAATCGCAGCTTGATGCACATTAGTTATTTTCAGTGCCGCTCTAGTTGCGAATCCGGTTACAAGCACACCAACACTGGTCGCTGCTACTTCCATATTTTCTTCTGTACTACCATTTAATTCAATATGCGCTAAATTAGCTTTTTTTAATTCATTCTCTAATCCAGCGATAATACGTCTTCCAGTTGGCTCCATTTCAGCACCAACAACATCACTTACCGCTACAACTTCTGCGCCCGTTGCAATCATTTCAAGCAGTGCTACCCGCAATGTTAATTGGCCAGTTAACTCTGGCGCAACTGTTAGACTATCATGCAGTTTCTCGCCAAAGCCAGCACTTATATCACAGCTGGTTAATATACAACCACTTGGTAAATCAATGATAGATAAATCCCTCACTTGCGGCATGGAAAGCACCTCCACCTAATAAAAATTAATCTTCTAAATATGCGCGAAGTTCTTCGATGCCAGTTTCTTCTACTGAGGAGATATAAAATATTTTTTTCGCGCCAGCCAATTTTAATTCTCGTTCTGCTCGCTCAATATCTTTGTCCGATTCCGCTAAATCCACTTTGGTAACAATCCCAATAACCGGTTTAGCAAAAATACTAGCAAACATCGGAGAAAATGTTTGTTTTTTCTCAGTAACACTTTGTAAAATCGCAATAACCGCGGCATCAGCTGCAGTAACTGTTAGCGCACTATAAAGTTGTCTATGTTGCACAAATTCCCCTGGTGTATCTATCATTTCTTGAAAATAGTCCACCGCTTGCGTTTTCTTATATAAAATATCAAAACCATGTAATTTTTGGCATAGTGTTGTTTTTCCACAACCAACTGATCCCATTACCATCATTTTCTTCAAGTGACTCAGCTCCTAGTAAGTTTTGGAATCGAGAAATCTAAAATTTCATGTAAAGAATAAACCACTTGTTGTAGAGCCGATTCCACGGATGAAACATCTCCAGTAAGTACAACCGATCCACTAAAACGGTCAATAAAACCAATTTGAACATCCCCTGATTTAGTGGCGATATCACTGGCAATAATTGCTGCTTCACTTGGAGTTATCGTTAAAATACCAATTGCGCTAGCACCCTCTTCTAGACCTAATTTTATATAAATATCACGGTTAGGATTGGCAATTAAATGCGCAAGTGTCACCTGTTTACCTGGTACGTATTCTTGAATTACACGCTCTTTATTATCATCAAAACTCATTTTCCTCACTCCTTATCTAGACAAACTCTCTCAAAATAATCCTAACATATTAAAACACCACTATTTTGTCAGATTCTACAAAAGGCACGCAACCTCAGTCAGTGCGCACCTTTTTTTAAAAGTCCATGACAATATAGTGTTATCTTTTTTAATAAATTAAGCTCTCAAAAACTTCTTTGCGAGGACGTGGAATAACTACTTTATTAATTAACAGTGCCTCTTCCTTTGCAGCTGAAATGCCAGCTTCTACTGCTGCTTCACATGCTGCTGTATCACCAGTAAGTACTACAAATGACTTTCCAGCAATACCTGTCGCTAAACGAATATCCATTAGTTGGACATCCGCTGCCTTTACTGCTGCATCTGCGGCAATAATAGATCCAGAACAAGAATAATATTCCATCACACCTACTGCATTCATTTCATCAGGAACCTCTGTTTTGTTGATAGCCTTAATTACTTGATCTGATACTCGTGGAATCACTAAGTTTCCAACAATATTTGCTGCACCTAGTTGCGTTCCGGCTTCAATAGATTGTGCTACCGAGTCGACGGTTCCAGCAATTAGTATATAATACTTCCCTGGACAGCTGGCTTTGGCATAAATCAACTCTGAATTTGCTGCTTTAAGCATAGCATCAACTGCTTCAATGCCTTTTGAAATACTATTTAGTTCTAAAAATCCTAATGTATCCATTTTCATGACATCACCTTCTTAATATGAACTTTGTCTTCTGTAATACTTATGATTTGACCATCAATGCTGGCATGAATATTCGCGCCTAAAGCAGTATCAGGAATTTTAGCAATTAAGTCTCCTTTTTTCACTAGGTCTCCTTCGCTCACTACTGGAATTGACGGCGCACCTATATGCATTTTTGTTGGGATAAATACTTCCTCCACATCTAAATAATGCATTTTTTCTAAATGAACATCGGCATATTGCTGTAGACCCATTTTTATTAAAATATTTTTTGGAGCAATTGATTTATATTCTCGCATAGGATCTGGGGTAAACTCTTTTTTATCCGTTTGATAACGAATTCCTTGTTTTAAAAGTTCTTTTTTTACATGAATATTTACTTGACGCGGGGAAAGCCCCATTGGACAAGCAATTACTTCACAAATACCGCATTCACAACAAATCATTGCTTCTTCCCAAATAGGATCATCTTTAATCGCCGAAATGTCTTCTGCAACTGCAAAATGACGCATCACTTTATGGGGGTGAATATCGTGTCCAAGCTGTTTACGTGGACATAAATCTGTACAAAGTGTGCACTGGATACAGGCTGATTTAGTTTCATTAAAAATTTGCTCTACTGTTTGATAATGCAGTTTATGCAAATAACCCGTATCTTCTGCAACAATCAGACCAGAAGTTGTTTTTGTCACTACTTTTTCAGAGATAGTGGATTGATTGTTTAATTTTCCCATCATTGGTCCGCCATCTAGAAAAAGGTATTCTGATAAGTTTGTACCACCAGCAGCAGCTAAACATACTTCAAAAGGAGTTCCCACTGGTACATCTAATAGCTTTGGTTCGCCTACTGCCCCAGTAACCGTTAATTGCTTTCGGATCACAGGAGCATCGTCATCAATCGCATGGAAAACATTCCACATAGTTGATACATTCGAAACAATACAACCTACCATTAATGGAATTCCGCTTGGAGGTACAACTCGTCCGGTTACTTCAAACACCATTACTTGTTCATCACCGGTTGGATACACATTATCCATCTCATGAATAGTCACACTGGAATTAAGTTCTTGAATCGCCATGCGTAATGCTGCGATTTCTTCCGTGTAATAACGCTTTGTTGCAATAACTGCAAATTCTGCACCTACTTGGCTTTTAACCATTTCAATAGCTTTAACTGTTTCAACTGCATGGTTTCTCATAACAAAATGATCTGTTTTTAGTAACGGCTCACATTCAGCCGCATTAATGATTAAATATTCTACTTCTCCGCTAAATTTGGCATGTGTTGGAAACCCCGCTCCACCACAACCAACAACACCAGCATCTTTAATTTTTTCTAAAATGGACATTGGTTCAACACCCTCTTAATAGTTTTTCAGTATACTTCCATGATAGAGCGTTTACATTCCAAAATCTATAGTAAAATTTTGCAGATGGAAAGACAGCAATATAGTAGAACAAAATGATATATTTAACTCCATTCCTTTATAATGAAAAAAGCTAAAAATTCCTGAAAGTAGGTATTTTTAGCTTTTTTCTAATTCTTTTTTACTCGTTTAGCAATTTCTTTTGTATCAAAGTTATCAACTAGATCTTCTATTTCATTTTTTACTTTTTTAGCATAACTTGGATTTCCTCCATCTGTTGAAATCCCAATAACTAATTCCTTTTTCGTTATTGTCGCCATATTAAAAAAGGTAGAATTGGCTTGGTTTGTCGTATCATTTACCAGCTGATTAGCAGAAGCATCTTGCATAACTGCTTGATTTACTTCAAGATTATCTGTACAAATAAAAACCAGAAATGCGCCTTCCAGATGTTCTTTACGATAGGCTTCTTCTAAAAAATGTACATCCAATGTTTTAATTTCTGGCAATACAGTTATACCAACAACTAAGACATCCGCATCGGTCCCCACTAATCCCTTAGCTTTACGAAGCGCCACCTTCCCGCCACCGATAATCACTACTTTTTTCTCAGTCAAATCTAACATAATCGGATACTTCATCAATAATCCTCCGTATATTTTTCTTCATTTTAACACATAATCTACTTTAAAATCGGGTATATTAGAAATAAATCAAAAGGAGGTAGAACAAATGTTTAATCATGCAAAGCCCGTTTCGACTTTCCTGACCTTTAATGGAAATGCCGAAGAAGCAATGAATTTTTATCTAGCAACGTTTCCCGATATTAAACAAGTCGCCCTCACCTATTTTACCAAGCCAGAACAAGGAGGAGAAATTGGCAAAGTATTGAATGGTACTTTTGAAATTAAAAATGCTGCTTTTATGGTAATGGACATGACAGATAATGCTTCACCAGATTTTAGCTGGTCCGCCTCAACAATCTACTTTGCTGAAACAGAAAGTGAATTCGATGACCTTTTTAACAAACTTTCAAAAGAAGGAACTGTGATGATGGGACCGGAAGAAGTCGAACAGCTTCGAAAAGTCGCTTGGGTAACAGATAAATATGGGGTTACTTGGCAACTTGTTTTCCAATAATTTTTAGAGAAAGCGCGAATCATCGCGTTTTCTTTTTTTAGCAAACCATGCTATTCGAATTGTTTGACCATTTTCGACCATTATGCTAAGATACTTGTAATGCAACTAATACAAGGCTTTTAAAGGAGGACTTTTTCATGGCAGAAAATAAAAAAAATGAAAATATTACAAACATCCTTACGCAAAAATTAATTGATACGCGAACTGTATTAATCTACGGTGAAATTAATCAAGAGCTAGCAGAAGATGTTTCTAAACAACTTCTACTATTAGAATCTATTAGTGACGAGCCAATTACCGTTTTCATTAATAGCCAAGGTGGGCACGTGGAAGCTGGCGATACCATTCATGATATGATTAAATTTATCAAGCCAACTGTCAAAGTAGTTGGAACTGGCTGGGTTGCAAGCGCCGGAATTACCATTTACTTAGCAGCAGAAAAAGAAAATCGCTTTAGCTTACCAAATACACGTTATATGATTCACCAACCAGCTGGCGGTGTACAAGGTCAAAGTACCGAAATTGAAATCGAAGCAAAAGAAATCATCCGGATGCGTGAACGAATTAACCGCTTAATCGCCGAAGCAACTGGTCAAACATACGAGCAAATTTCCAACGATACTGATAGAAACTTCTGGTTATCCGTGAATGAAGCAAAAGATTACGGCATCGTCAATGAAATTATTGAAAACCGCGATAGCTTAAAATAAACCAAACGAGGCTAACTTAATCGAAGTTAGCCTCGTTTTTTATCGAAAGGATGGGTATCAATGGAATTAACAAAGGAAAATTTTCAAAAGTTAGACGAAATTCATTTATCCACAGACAACCGGCAGTCTATGGAAGAAATTATCGCTATTTTAAGCGAGTCTTATATAGAGATAACACAAAGCGGTCAAATAACAGACTACGCATATTATAAATCACTTACCTCTTTAAGTACCAATCCGCTAGAAATAATCGACTACGACATAAAAATAATGGATCCAACAAAAGTTCTAAGCTACTATAAACTAAAAGATACCGTGGAAAATACTTATACAATGAGAAGTAATTTATGGGTACTGGAAAACGACGCTTGGAAACTTACTTTTCATCAAGGGACTAGGATAGTGTGACAACTCCAACAATGCTATCTTCCTTACATTGTTATTCTTTTTTTAAAATTCAAACTAAATCCTTTCGAAATAAAACAGTATGCTCCATTTCAGATTTCTTTTCAAAGCCCATTTTTGTTAGAAATTGAATAGCCGCCACATTCTTTTTCCGCACTTCATCCAACATAACTCTGCCACCACATTCATTCACAAAATAAGCTAAAAACTCTTGTAAAGCTATTTTGGCGATAGAATAACCACGATATTTTGCGCCAACTTTGATATTTAAATGCGCAACACCATCTTTCAAATCTCGAAAACTTACTTCACCGACAGATTGCTTATTCCATTTTATAATAAAATAGGCGTTTGTTTTTAATGATTTTGATTGTAACCAGTCCATTCTAGTTTCTTTTGGAAAAGGAAATGGACCACCAAGAATTTGTGTGGTTGCAGGATCTCCCCATAACCATTCAATAAAGGGAAAATCTGCGGTAGTTGGTTTTTGTAATTG
Source organism: Listeria immobilis (assembly GCF_014322845.1). NCBI lineage: Bacteria > Bacillati > Bacillota > Bacilli > Caryophanales > Listeriaceae > Listeria > Listeria immobilis. The sequence goes on from NZ_JAASUA010000010.1 coordinate 84,308, forward strand.
GATTTCCATGCTAGTCTTCCCCACCGTTCTAAATTTTTTTATATTTGCTGACACGTTCATCCTCTATCACACCAGAGAAATCTTGTCCGTATGCAAAATCATAGCGATTACCAAGTTCATCTGTGTAAGGCGTCATATCATGCGCAACATCTTCTTTTTGTGTTTCAACGACATCCATACTTGCTGGCATTTGGAATGGTAATAAGCCACTTGGTTCTGTTTCGCCGCAAAGAATCGTTAGTAATGCTTGCGTGGTGGCGGAAAAATGAACTAACAAGCCATCAACTGCTGTTTCGAACTCAGCGACAACTGTCGGATTGGCACTATCTAAACAAACAATTACTGGTTTATCTCCCATTATTTTTTTCGTTGTTAAAATGGCATCTAAATCAGCTTCGTTTGTCGTTTTATTCGTTTTGTTTTTATAAGAACGATTAGTTGACTCCTCAAGCGGATCTCCACCAGCAATACTGATTTCACGAGCAAGTTTAGCAGTATACGGACGATATTGTAAAGAAATTGGCAAGTAGCCATCTTGTTCCGTATAGGCAACAGACTGTGGTGATTCGATAAAGACAAGCGCAAAATCAGCTTCCTTTGGGTCTTCTACTAATTGATAAAATTTAGCTACTATTTGTTTATCTACTGGAAACTGTTTTGTTGCAGCAATCTTTTTGCCAAACCAATCAAACATTTCTGGACGAGTTCGCTCCGGAATATACACTTTTAACTTTTTCGCCAATGGTAAGACTTGTTTTTTATTTTTAAGAAGTACCACTGATTTTTTCTGTGCCTCAAATCCAGCTTCCATATAAGTAGGATTTCCACATATTTCTTTGGATTTTGCTAGCGATAAGTAAGGGTTTTCGAATAAGCCTGTTTGGAAAATGTTGCGTAATAAGCGGTGCGCACTTTGTTCGAAGCGGCTGCGCATCACGTCTTCACCAAATTGCGCTTTACCCATTTCATAGGCAGCAAGTATTGGTTTTAAATCATTGTTTCCACCAAACTGATCGACGCCTGCTAAAATCGATTGATAATGCCGTTCTTCCACTGATTTATCTTCCACACCCCAACTTTTCCCAGAAATAAATTGACTCATACTGTGATTGTCGTGCGTAATATTCCAATCAGTACAAACAACCCCATCATACTTATATTTATCACGTAGTAAATCTTGGACTAAATAACGGTTAAAGCCATTGCCAACATTACTAGGAGTTTGATTGTAGGAAATTGTATAATAAGGCATAATGGCGCTTGCGTAGCCCGTTTTATCTAGTTTAAAAGCGCCTTCTGTGAATGGTTTTAAATGCTCTTCAAAATTATCCCCCGGGTACACGGCATATTTTCCGTAAGCATAATGCGCATCTCGACCAGCTTCCCCACTACCGCCACCGGGCCAATGTTTCACCATCGCATTAACACTATCACTTCCAAAACCTTCGTCACTATTTTGGAAGCCTTCACAATAAGCTTTTGCCATATCCGCACTCAGCTTGCTATCTTCACCAAAAGTTCCGTTAAACCGCATCCAACGTGGTTCCGTCGCAATATCGACTTGTGGGGATAATGCCGTTGTAATCCCTAACGCGCGATACTCTAATGAAGCAATCTCACCAAATTGTTTTACTACTTCTGGATCGAAAGTGGCAGCAAGTCCAAGAGGTTCAGGCCATTTGGAAATATCGCCACCAGAACCTGCATTAAATTCTGTATTCGCTTCACTCGTATGGCGTGGATCGCTACTCATATTAATCGGAATCCCAAAATCCAAGTTTTCCACAAAAGCTTGCATTTGGTTATTCCAAGTCACCGCAGCTTCAGTGTTTTCCACTGCTGTTAATAACACATGGCGCAATCTATCCTCTTTTAAAAATGCCTTTTGCTGATCGGTAATATCAGAAATTTTTGCCTGCTTATTTTCCTTTAAAGGTAAGCCATCATAAGTCCCTGCAAACATCTCCGCAAATCGCCCGGTTGTTGCCACACTTTGATGCCCACTATAAAGCATTAATCCCGCAATCTCTTCCAGTGGTAATTGTGAAACTAAATCCGCAATTCGTTCCTCCATCGGTAAACGCCAATCTTCATAAGGATCTAGCCGTCCATTTTTATTTAAATCTTTAAATGCAAAACCATCTATTTCTAAAATTTCCACTGTGCTATCTTTCGCAAGGCCTAGAGTCGCTCCATTTTCATTTTCAATTAAAACATAGGTATCTTTGTCAGTTACTTTATATTTTTTCATCTTGAAAACTCCTTTTCTTAATCAATCAGTTCTATTTCCGAATCAAAATATTGTTCAATAAAATAAACTTTTTTTGTCATTTCTTCTAAGGAAAGTTGTTCCCCTGGAGAGGTCGCTATCCATTTTTCCTCGACATCATCTTTTCTAGTGATAGTTGCAATGAGTTCCCCTGTAAAAGTTGTCAATGGCTCATCCACTTTACTAGAAATAATATAAACATCCTGCTCTTCGTCATCCCCGCCGATAATTCCGCTTACAAAACCGTAATTTATTGGATATGTATTACCAAATTTATCTTTGTAACCAATTGGCCTATCAACCGTGATTTTTAACTTTAATTTTTTCATTTTCATCTGTATTCACAACCTTTTTTTGTATGTGTCCATTTTATTCCCTACAAAAGAAATAGTCTCAGCAAGATTTGCTTGCTGTTCATAAAGAGCTTCCAAATGCGTGTCTAGCATCTTCATCCTATCTGGCAATGAAGTATCTCCAAGCTTTTGCAATCTCGCAAACTCTTTCATATTTCTTAGTGTCATACCTGTTTGTTTCATTTTGAGCAATAACTGCACCCAACAAAAATCTTCCTCACTGTATATTCGGTAATTTTTTTCATTTCGTGCTGGCATTAATAATTTTTCTTCCTCATAATATCGAAGTGTATCAATGGATAGTCCCGTTTTATTCGAAAATTCTTTAATAAACATTGAATTCCTCCTTGCTACCCGAGTGTACTCCATACTTTAAGCTTAACATATTAAAAGGAGGAGAAGAAATGAAATTAAAAAAACAGTCAGATTATTTATATTGCACTGCCATCATTCAAACAACTGGAAAAGTGAGCTATGAACAACTGGTGGAGCATTTAGCAGATTTGCGTGATCAAACAGAAGCCGAACCTGGATGTGTGATGTTCCAAATTGTTCCACTCGAAAAAACATTGGGGCGTTTTGCTTTATGGGAAATCTGGGAAAATCAAGCTGCTTTTTATGCCCATCATAAGCAAACTTACACAAAAGAATTTTTCCAAGCAGGATACGATACAATCGAAATGTTTGAAAGCTCTGAGAAAGTGACGTTATAAATAAAAAGGCTAAAACTAGTAAATAAAAGGCGAACTCCTTCTATTTTCTAGTTTTAGCGATTGTCACTTCAATTGGTATTATATTCTTCTAAGTCAATACTATTAGGAAAATTTTCTTTAAAAAGAGCTGTTAATTCCTCCATTTTGCTAATGAACAATACTAGTGAGCTATCCCATGGAACTATTTCTATTGAAGCAAGTTGATGCTGGATCGATATTTTTTCTTTCCAAAAACCGAGATAACCATCCGCAAATGGTAATTCAGATTGCATTACTTCCTCCAAAGAAATAGCCTTTTCAAATCCTGAAAAAACACCCCAGATAAATTGGATATTATTCTCTTCTATCATTTTCGTTAATTCTTCCCCAGAAACCCAAATATATGCTTGCTTTAAAATATCAACTGGATAATGATTACATTCAAAATGACTAATCAACCAATTATAATTAGCTTGCTTATTTTGGATTGCCTTAAAAACCACGCTCATATCTGTATAAAAATTTTGCCCATTTAATGAAATAGCACCTTTCATCTTGCACTCCTTTCACATCAAGCATTATTCAAAAATAACTATAGGATTCTCCATAATTCTTTGATAGTCAATATAAGGATTTTCTTTAATACTTGCTTGATTTAAATATGCTTTTACTTTTTTTCCATTTTCTAGTTTGTCCCATTGAAAGTCTTTATCAAAATATAACTGTCGAGGTACTAATTGATTTGCCCGTTGATCATAAGGAATACTTCTTGTGTATATATCTTGAATATCTACATAACAGTATTTTTTTGCACGTTTTAAAACATCATAAGTCCACGCATCAAATATTTTTTGATGTTTTTTAGGTAAACCTGCTTTCACAAGACAGTATACTTCTGTGGCTGATTGTCCAAGTGTTCTTGCACTACTGCGTTTTATAGTATATCTACTCAAATTATAAATATAAAAATCAATTTCAGATAAATACGCTAGCTTGCTCATTTCCTTAGCATCAGTAATGTTCTCCTCAAGCTCTTTAGAAAAACCACCATGCCAATCATATTCATCGGTCAGATAAGCCATATCAACACTTGCTAAATATAGCGATTGGATTCTTTGTAAAAAAGCATTAAAATTAATCCTATTTTCCGCAACATCTTTCACTCGATATAAAGCCCATTCCATCATTGCTCCAGTAAAACCTAATAGAAAACTATTTTCATAATGTAGCATCGTTTTTAGTAATTCTTTTTGATACACTTTTACATAGTAGACATTATTCATATGATTAAACATCGTCGGAATTTTACCGATTTTATTTTTCAATGATACGATACCACTTTCTTCTATAATGAGTGGTATTTCTTCTTCGATACGATTTGTAGGCGTTTTTTTAGATAAGACTGGATTGATAGTTTCTGTGATTTTTCCGTCAATATCCACATAACCTAAATCAGTTAAGAAGCAAAGTTTTTCTCGATATATTTCTAGTGAATGAACATCTTTAAAATCATAATAATCTAAAATAGTATTGAAATCATTGGATGAAATTGGAATATAATTATTCGAGAGGAGTCCAAAATCCCAGAAAACACCAACCTCATTTTCCTTACCAATAAATTCAAAAATATTTTCACTGATTTCTCCTTTACTTGATAATAATGTACATTTTGATCCAATTTTCCCAACACAATAGCCCGGTGCCAAAAAACCAATTAAATCATATTTAAAATCAGTAACAACTTCACCAGCCTCATTAATAACCGCCCAATGCTTCCCTTTTTTCACATAACCAATTCCACCTAAAAGTGAAGCAGAAATTTTATCATATTCTACAGGAACAATAACTTCCCCCGCTTCATTTACTAATCCTTCTTTATTTTTGTAACGAGCAACAATCCCTTTATCTAAAAATGGATATGCTTCATCTAGACTAGTAATTGGAGCTTTATTACCCTGTTTATCATAATAAAAAAATGTTTTCCCTTCATCTTTTGTCGTTAGTAAATAACGATGATTATTTATATCTACTAAGCCTTCCTCTGTTTCTTGCATATAAATAAAGCCAGCCGGTTGTTTATTGGACAAAGCTCTATACTCCACTGGTAAAACAAGCTTTCCATGTACATCATATGCTCCCCAAAGATTGTCCTTTCTTACGAGTGCATAGCCATTTTCAAATGAATAACTATCTTCATACTCAAATGGGATAATAACTTCTTCTTTGGCATTAATAGCGCCAAATTTATCCTCTTTAATTACTTTAGCGATTCCATCTTTAGTAAAATCATTTGCGCTCTCATAAAGATTTTTTGTTATTATTTTACCTTCTTTATCCACGTAACCATAATAAAATTTACCTTCGTCATTTGGAATATTCACTTGCATAAATCCATTCGAAAATTGAGACCGCGAATTCATTCTGACGGTATCGTTAAGTAACTCCATTTTTTCATTAAAGAGTTTTTCTTTTACTTTATTTCCATCAAGATATTCCCGTGAATAAAGATAGCCTTCATTTAACACTTCAAATTTCCCTTTTAATTTTTCACCAGTTTTCTTATAGAGTACTGCTCTTTCGCTATTGTTTTTAGCTTCATAATAATTAGCTTCTATTGCCTTGATTTCCGTATACTTTGGTTCAACAATTATTTTTCCTTCTGTAGTTATTCTGCCAAAACCATTCTTTGTTTGGATATAATAACCATTCTCTAATACTTCTTTTAAATAGTGCCTTGTACTAATGCTAACATATTTTGGTTCAACAACTGTCGCTCCATCGGCATTTAAAATTCCATACTTTGCATTCTTTTTTACAATAAATTGATTATATTTTTGTACATAGAAAATCGCTTCATATTCGCAAGGGATTATTTCGTTATTACTGCTATTGATAACGCCTTGTAATTGAGTCCTTTTATCGTATTTAATTGCTAGTGACTCTGTGATTTTTTTCATTGCACTATTCAAGTTGTTAGCTCCTTCTAAAATGTATTTTTCTTTTAATGTTAAACAAATGGAACTTATAAACCGTTTATCTGCAATTAGAATATCATAGTACTTCTGGTATTAAAATCGCTTTAGATAACAAAAGATGGACGAAAATAGTCTAAATAGATAAAAATAACCGTTTTCTGTCACAGAAAAGCCATTACTTTATACTAAAACAGCTATGAAAAAAGCTTTTCATAACTGTTTTTTACTTCCTATTCTACTTATTTTAAAATATTGGTCCACTGCCCTTTTTCCAAATAAATTCGCTCATCTGCAAATGCCAAGGTTGTTTCTCGGTGGGAAACCATCCACACAGTTTTATTGTGTATTTCTGATTGCAACGTCCTAAGAATCGCTTGCTCATTCACGTAATCTAGATTGCTGGTTGGTTCATCTAGCAACAATAATGGCGCATCATGCAAAAATAGTCTTGCAAGTCCCATTCGTTGTCGCTCCCCGTCAGATAAATTACGTGACTGCCCACCGACTTTCGTATCATATCCTTCTGGTAATGTCTCTATCCATTGATCTAATGCCGCTTTTCTTGCCGCTACTTTCACTTCTTCTAAAGTTGCCGCTTTTTTACCCAAACGAATATTATTTCCAATCGTATCTTCAAATAAAAATGTGCTTTGTTCCATCACACCTTCTATTTGATGAAGAGATGATTCGGTAACCGTTGGAAGTTGTTCCCCATTTAGACGAATCTCCCCTTTTGGATCAAAGTAACGCATCAAAAGTTTCATCAATGTACTTTTTCCACTTCCACTTTTACCACCAATACCCAGCCATTTTCCTTTTAGTACTTCTAGTGATAATTCATTTAAAATTGGCTGTTTTCCATCATAGCTAAAACTAATACGATCAAATTGGACTTTTTCAAAATCGGTTAATGCCACCTCTCCATTAAAAGTAATAGTTGGCTTTTCTTCTGTTAAGGCATACAATCGTTTTCCGCTAGCAAAAGTAGTCAATAAAGATGTCCCTAAACCATTTAAGGCAAGCACTGAACCAAATGAACTTAAACTTAATACCGTTCCAAGTAAAACTGTTTCAAGTGGTAATTGCCAACTTCCAGCTAATATTAAAATTATAGTAGCTGTACCAATTACCATCCACTCACTAAAAATTTGCAATTGACTTCCTTGTTGCAGCTTTTTTTGGTACTCTTTATTCAACTTTTGTCCTCGTTCATTTAACCTATTAATACGTTCTTCTCCCAACTTAAATTGAGAAACATCTTGTAAACTAGCAATATTTTCCATAACCGCTTGATTTAAACCAACAAACTCTGCTTGATAAGCTGTCCCAATTGGCTCGTTTCGTTTATAACTTATCACTGGCAAAATAACGCCAATTAAAACTTGTCCAAGTAAAAGAACTAATGCTAAGCCAATATCATATATCGCTAAATATCCAACTGTTACAATGGTTGTCCCACATGCAATAAAAACCGGTGAAATAGTATGTGCAAAAAATACTTCTAAAGCTTCTACATCGGTCGTAATTGCGGTAATTAAATCCCCGCTTTTTTTACCAGATAAACGCGCAGGACCTAACTTTCTCAATGTTTCAAAAATCCGTTCACGAATAATTGCGAGTAATCGAAAGGCGATATCATGATTTAAGTACTGTTCCGCATATCTCGCCACCCCTCGAATAATACCACATGCAACCATTACTAGTAGCCATTTTAACGGATTAAGTGAATAACCTAAAACAACCGCCAAAATTCCATATGCTCCAATTAAAGAAATCGCAATCACCGATAAATTACTAATAATTCCAAGTAAAATTGCCATAATCATGCGCAGCTTTAACGGTTTAACAAAGCCTAATAACCAACGAACAATCACCCATTCTGTCATTTTAAGCACCCCCTTTGAGCAACTGTGATTCTTCTGAAAAGTAATTTTTAAAATAACTTGAATCTTGTTGTAACTGCGCCGGTTTGCCAATTTCCACTAATTTTCCAGATTCAAATACCAGCACTTGGTCCGCCTCCAAAACATTATATAAACGATGCGAAATAAAAAGCACTATTTTCTCTTTGGCTAATTTTTGTATAACTGCCAAAATAATTTTTTCGCTCTCTAAGTCCACGCCAGATGTGATTTCATCAAAAACATAAAGTTCTGCTTCCCTTAGTAACGCACGTGCTAGGATAAGCCTTTGTCGCTGTCCACCTGATAAGTTACTTCCATTTTCTTGTAAAGTTTCTGCCAATTGTCTTGGTAATTCTTTTACAAAATCTGCTAAACAAACACGCTCTAACACAGCCCATAAGTCAGCATCACCTATTTGCTTATTTCCCATTATCAAATTTGCACGAATACTATCTGCATAGAGATAACCATGATGATCTACCATTAGACTTTGCTCGCGAATAGTCTCCTCACTTAAATCTGTCAGAGCTAGATTGTTCCAACTAATTTCACCTTGATAACCAGTTAATTGTTGTAATAACACACTTGCAAAAGTGCTTTTTCCAGACCCCGATTTTCCAACAAGTGCTGAAAAACTACCACGACTAAAACTAGCTGTTATCTTTTGAAGGGTAGGCAAGTTTGCTTTGTTATATGTATAACCCAATTCGCGAGCTTCAATAATTTTCAATGGTGCTTTTAGTTCTTTTGTTCCGTACAGATGCTCTTCTAGTTCCAAATAAGCAAATAATTTACTACAAGCACTAATTCCGTTCATCGCAACATGAAACAACGAGCCCAATTGGCGCATTGGAATAAAAAACTCGGCACTTAGTAAAAGGAACATCAACACACCCACCGTACTAATTGCTTCATTTGTATAAGCAATTAATGCAATACCAATACCGAGAGCTGCTCCACTATAAGAAATAATATCCATAATCGTAATTGAATTTAGTTGCATCGACAAAAGACTCATCGTCACTTTACGAAACCGTTCTGCATCCATTGCAATTTCATCTTGTTTATACTTATCTTGGTCGTAAGCTTTTAAAATACTAAACCCGCTCAAATTTTCATGAAATTTAGCACCCAGGTTCGTATAATCCGACCAGTAACCACTCAAAATTTTCTTTGCCATTTTCATTACCGCCATAATTACGACTGGAATCATTGGCATACAAATAAGTAATACTACTGCTGGCTGCCACGCAAACTCAACCAAACTGCCAAAAATCATCAATGAAGCAATCAAACAATAAAATAACTGCGGTAAAAAGCGCGCATAATAAATTTCGAGCTGTTCAATCCCGTCCACCGCAAGCTGTGTTAAAGTGGACGCTTTTAATTGCCCCTCGTTATTCCCTAATCGAAATGCTTTTGCCATAACCGCCCGTCGCATTGACAAACGTAATTCCGCTGAAGCTTTGTATGTTTGCTTTTCCATTAATTTTGTAAGCACTGATTTGCCCATTAAAACGAGCACAACCGTGCCAACTAAAAAATATATATCGATCCTTTGTCCATCTAAATAATTCGTTAATTGTTGAGCAAAAATGAACCACAAAGTAATCATTAGCCCTAAATGGATAGTACGGAAAAGAACTAGCAAAATTAATGGCTTTTTTTCGACCAATTGGAAGAGACGTTTATCAATCATTATTGTTTCCCCCAATCATAAATGGATATTGCTTTTTCATATAACTTGTTTTTTTGGCTCTATTAGCCGTTTTCTTTATTGTTTTTCCCATGTTTTTGCATACCCCTTCTAATAAATCTTTGTTTATTATATCACAAAAAACCGTATTTGATAATGATTATCATTATCAAATACGGTTTTTATTGAACATACAATATTTAGTTGCTATACTATTTGGATACTTCCAACCAAAATAATATCTCTTATGAAGGAGTTAGACATGTTAGAAAAAGTAAATACTATTAATTTTCCACTCACACTACTAAAATTATTAAAACTATCAACTTGGCATTCTCAAAAAGCACTTAAACTATATAATAAAAATAACGCTGCCCTGTTCACTACCTCAGAAAAAAATGGCTTAATCGGCATACACATTTCAAAGAGTTTTTGTGAAATATTGCATTTATCGGTCTTACCTTCTTTTCAAAAAAAAGGAATTGGGAGCCATATGATTCGTCAAGTTATTGATGTAAACCCTCAACTAGAATTTATTTTTGCAGAAACGGATATGGATGCAGTCGAATTTTATCGTAAATTTGGCTTTCAAATAATTAAATTACCTACCAAATTTCCGAATACAATCAGATTTCTCTGTATATATTCTATCATCTAAGACCTTATAACTAATAAATTAGACTTTCTAGGTTTTTATTTATTTAATAGCTCTATCCTTTTTATAGCCGTTTCCACTTCTTCCTCATGGTCAATACAAAAAAACTCAAAATCTGCTGTTTTAGGAATTTGTTTAAATGCTTCTGTTTTGGAAAATGCAACAAGGCTTTTAGTAAACTCCATCAATAATTCATTGATAAAGCCTATCCAAGCCTGATAATCATCCTCGACCTCATTTGGATAAAGTTTATTAAAAACAGTGGTTAATTCTTCTTCAGTTAACACATAAAACGTATCAAAACATTGATATTTCCAATCTCCTGTATTATATTTTACATCTTGAATTTGTTCTACCGTTTGATATTGATTCGCATATTCTCCGCTTTGATAGGCACCTAAAGTTTCAGCAAAAGCTTCCTCCGTGTTCAAACATAAGTTGATTTCAGCAGCTTCCACATTACAATCAAAAGCAAATGCATAAAAGGTCAATGTTGGATTTTCCTTTAAAAATGTTTCTACACCTTTCGTTGCAAAATATACGATGTTTTGTATATCGATATTCATTTTAACTCTCCTCTGTAGTATAATCTTTAAAAAATACTAACTGCCAATCTTGTGTTTTCTGCGCCGTTTTATTTAAATCTCGACACCAAGCAGGATAAAATCTAGCTGCCATCTTCCCTTTAGCCCCCGCACTTCTCAAAATACCTTTCTCCACCAAGACTTGCTTCGGAAAGACAAATACACCTTGTAAGTGATTATCCGTAACAACAATACATAAAAAATCTGCCGGATTCTTCTTATCATAAGCAACATTAGTATTTTCGTTATTTTTCTCCCAAAAAGCAACAAAGTATCCTGCTTTTTTATCTGTTTTCTTTGCTAATCGCGTCCGAATTATTTGGCTTTTGGGGATAGTTTTTAATAACATACCTCGATATTCCTTATTTTGATTCTCATAATGAATTAACTCACTTGCACCAAACTCTTCATCTAAAAGCTCTTCATAAGTCATATTTCCCTCCATATTCGCTATATTTCAAATCCGTTTTATCAACATTTTACTCTGATACTTATTTAATCACTAGCAATATACTGTAATCTTCCACATATAACGCTAATGAAAATGACAATTAAAAATAATATTCAAGCAAGAATGGCTTCACGATCCTGCTTGTCACACACATCAACTTAAAAAATGCTAATAAGCTTTAAGCAAGTTCTTCACTCATAATTGAATAAGACTGACCATTTTCATCTATTGCAGTTATTTCTAGGAAGTCAAATCCATCAGCTTTAGTGTCTTCCCAAGAAATATATCGACCATCAATTAATAACACATTACCATCTTCATCAAAGTCGTAATTTTCTTTTTCACTTTCATAATCTATTCCTATCCCAACTAAAAAATTAATTTTAACAATGTTATTCAGAGGATACTGTATTAATTCCCGATTATCTATTGCCTTTTGGTCATAAACATCACAAAACATATTATCATATCCATAAAAGGCGCCATCAAAAAGTACTATTTCTTTATTTGTAAGTGTACTTTTAGCAACGATTTTAATGGGAACCTTCATATCTTCTGCTGTAATTAATTGATCATCCCCACTTTCCCAAATCGTTCCGCAATAAAAAATTTCAAAATATTCGTCTACATCCTTAGTTGTGATTTCCAAATGCAAATAATCATCGATAGTTACTTTTCTAGCTACATCTTTTAAATAAGATGGAATCATATTTCCTTACCTCCTTGGGTATTTTTTTTGTAGGATTATTGTTCTTTGTTAGTAGAGTTTTTGGTTTAACTTTCTCCATGTTACTTATTGTTACAATTTCTGCATTAAGAAAATCATTAATACTTATCTCTTTAATTGTGTTTTTCAAATATGATGGAATCAACTTTTTTCCTCCTCAGTAATTGTGTATACTGGTTATCCTCTAATTTTTCGTTTAATGGCTTTATTATGTATAAATTCACTACTTTCCACTAATATATGCTATCTCCATCAAAAAGTCTCTTCTTATAGTTTAATTATACTGTGTAAAATGCATAAATCAATTTAACTTTCATTTAACAATTGCTAGTTACAAATTAAAAGACACTACCGTCCCTTTCCCAACAATACTCACGCCTTCCATAACCATAAAAGACCTATTTGGCTGAATCTTACTATAATCTACGCCCTCTTGTTCATATAAAAAAGAACACATTGCATACCCCGTCAAATCAAGAGCATCCACTTCTATATCATAAATTTCAACACCTAAATATTCCTGTTCCTCATCCAACTCCATCACAAAACAAGACCGATACCCCGCTTCTGGAACCATTTTTCTTGCATTAGAATTAAAGGCAATCTCTACCATAAAGGTCTGCTGCGACTTCAAGCTATCCCTCCTAATCCGCTTTAATATTTTCAATGTATCAATAAGAAAAAAGTCGAAAACCTATCAAACGATTTTCGACTTTGAATTCCTTTTTAAACAATTCCGAATCAAGATTACTCCTCCACTGATTCAGCTAGTTCATTATACCGTTCTTGCAATTCAGGAGGAAGACCATCATCCCATTCCGCCGACTCAGAATCTTCTAGCCCTTTCAAAGGAACAAACATTTCGTTCGCAATCGCTCTTTTCATTTCCTCCTCTTGAAACTCGGGTGGTGGTGCGTAACCATAGACTTGATTTTGATAGAACTCAGCTAAGTACTTTTCTTCCAAAACAGTGACAATATCAAAATCTTCCGCATACCAACTGCTTTTTCCAAGCATCTCTTCTCTTGTTTCAAATTGATAAGCAAAGTCCGGCTCCATGATCCAAAATAACATTAACGCCGTCCCTTTATCCGTTTTCGGCGAATTAGCAATCCAATAAATCGGTTTCTTAGGATTATCAAAATTCCATTCTACAACCACTTGATGGATCTCTTCAGGCGTACATTTTTCTAGATAATTAATAAATAACTCCGAAACCTGTTCTTCAAATTCTTCTTCTGTAATACTCATTTGATAATCCCCTTTTCATGCTGTCATTTATGATAGTTTATTGGATACATGGGGCGTTTTCTTTTCCCCACCGAGCAAGATTGCAAGTATTAGGAAAATATAACGGTGTGCGAAAAGTAACACAATGAAGAATCCCATGATGTTTTTTTGAATTGTTAAAGGTATTAAATCATAAACATAAAGAAAGTGAAATCAATTTTACCCTTTTGTGTATGATTGATTTTCTTCTTTCATATTTGAATCTCCCATAATTTCATTTTACATTATTATTTGTGAAATAAAAAGCTGTTTTGTGAATAACCTATCATAACTGTTTGTGATATGCCGCATGCTCATCGGTGTTAATAGCTCTCGGCTCATTATAAAACTTATTCTCATTAAACTCCTCTATCCAATCATTTTGACCAGATAATAATTCAGGGAAATATTTACTTAAACCTCTCGCATGAATAAGTAAGCTATTAGAAATTTTGTCGGTCAAATTATTTGCAGAAGTTATATTGGCTAACAAATCTTTTTCATAATTTGAAAATAAAAAGTTGGTTATTTTTACTTTTTCTAAGCCGTGAAGAAACAGGTAATAAATATCAATACCTTCTCTACTTTTCCAAATAGTTAGCGCATAATTAGGGTGTAACAACATTATTTCATCTTCATTTACTTTAATTAAGTTAAATTGATATTCTTGAATTATATTCGCAAAGTTATTTTCTACTTCGTGCTTAAACTCCATTAATTACACCAACTTTGTTAATTTTTGTATTTAAGATTTTTAGCAATCAAATTCATGAAAAAAATGCGGTTCTCCTATTAATCAGTATTAATGAGACAAAAGTTCACGTTCAATAATACTCTTCTCCAAACTCGAAACAAATTCATTATTACCAAAGCCACTTAATGTTTCACCCATTAGCAATTCTTGAAAATGATTGTTGAATCCTCTTTCGCAGATTATTAATTCATTAATTATTTTCTCGTAAATTGTTGTACTAGGAATTAATCCGTCTCGTTCTCTGTGAGTTAGCTTTGCGTTCAATAAATTATCCAAACTAAATTTACAGAGCGTTGAATTATCTAGTTTGAAATAATGCAAATCAATTCCGTCTGTACTCCATCCTATACCTAAAGCATAATTTTCTCCGATGAAAGCAACTTCATTATTATCTATTTTAGCAAGCTTCAATTGATAATTTTGCTCATATCCTTTGAATATTTTTTCAACTTCTTTATAATAATCCAATTAATCACAGCCCTTATTTTCTATAATCCCAGTCATTATTCTTTCAAGAAGTCTTTTACCATTTCTCTACTTTCTTGGCAAAATTGTAAGTTAGTAACTTTATCATGATTTTTTTCAGCATAATCAAGTAACTCTAATATATTATCTAATTTATTCTGAGGAAGTGGCGTCTGATTTCTTCTTACAAAAGCAATCCAGCCAAGATTAAACATTTCATTTTCTTCCAAAAATTTTATATTAATATTACTTACATTATCATATCTTTCATAACCCATTACAAAAGCAATTTTCTTGTTTGAAAATGTGATAGTAGAATCCGTTATTTCTATTAATTTAAAATTATTATGGAGCAAAAATTCACTTTTTTTAAGGATTATTTCTTTTGAATTATCGTCTAATTTCATGCTTGAATTCCTCATTTCTTCAACTTCATTGTGCTTGTTTTTGCATCATAAGTATAACCATGTTGTAGTAAGTATTCATATTCACGGCCAAAACCCGTAAGTTGTTTAGTCCCAGCGATGTATAAGTTTTCTACAGTCGGTTTTGTAGCCATAGCTACATCATCTCCTCGCTGAATTGCTTTATCTAGGAAAGGCTGATTAAACTCATCCCAAAATTGTTTTGGATTAATATATAATTCATCCGGTGCATTTAAAAGATTGAATCTATTTTTTTTCATTCCAAAATCTAATGATTTTATATTGCCTAATTCTGTTAGTACATTTTGAGTATCGGAAACATAAGTCCCTAAAACCGTCGTGGTCTCCCATGGACTCGTTTTTAACTTTACGCCAGATGTTGGTAAATAGTCGAGTTTTCGTACTTGCCCAAACTCAGCATAAAAACCACTCACTCCAAAAGCTCCTACATATTGTAAAAACACCGTTGAGCCATCTACAATCCTTTGTCCGCCGCCAATCCTCTCAGCAGTAACTGCATCCAAACCATAAACCGCGCGATAAAAAGCTCCAACGCCAAACAACTCGCGCATACCGGTTTCATTTTGCCAATAAATCATCTGTTGATTAACTAAATCTAATGTCGCTTCCGTATTTAGTTTGCCATTAGTAATAACATATCCGGCACGATTTCCCTCTGGAATATAGGGAAGCATTCCAATATCTTCCATAGCTTTTACTTTGTCATCTATTGCTTTTTGAGATGCGTATAACTCAACAAGTCGTTCAAAGTTTGAAGCAGACAATTTATCTACTTTATACATCCTAGTTTGGCTACTAAAAGAAATGTTCGCCTGAATATCACGCACACCATGATTAATTGCTTGAGCTAAGTCACTTAATTCTTGGAAAAAATGACTATGTCCACGTTCAAAATCAAGAAATTTCTCTAAAAGTTGTTCTTTTTTATAACTAGCAAATATTTGCGTTTGAAGTGCATTAATTTCGCCCTGCCTAGAAACTGCTGTCATCGAACTCAATTCTAACTGAATGTGTTCTAATTTACTTTCTAATTGATTTATTTTCTGATCTAATTCATACAGACCATCTGCATCAATTTTTGCACTTGGAGAACTATCTACTTGGCTGTGAAAGTCGGTAATATATTTCCTTAAAGATTCTTCACTGACTTGTAGCGCTTGTTTGATAGAAGCACAAAGAGGCAAATAAGTCGCTGCATAATATCCTTTAGACGCACTAATTGCTTCCCCAGAGAGCGAATCATCTTGCAAATAAGCAGTGATAGCATTTTGGATTGCCGTAATTTGTGTTTTAGCCTGTTGATTGGCTATTTTTAATTCATGTGAAAAATGGTTTACTTCAGCAATATCTATTCGAGTCATAAACGCATCTCCTTTGTGATATCCTGTTGTTTAGTTTCGAGCGCGTGGAGATTTTGTTGATGCTTTTTTTGCTCATTATTTAGTTCGGTTTGAATATCGGTAGTCATGCTGGTAGTTTTCTGGTTGTAATGACTTACCTCGTCTTCTATTTGCCAAAAAGTATGCTCTGCGTGTTCTCCTAGCCAAACTTTTTTCATATGATAAAGGGTGTCATCCATTTCACGTCTAGCTTGATAAATATCTTCTTCCACATCCTCTAAATGTCTAATTTTATTTTTAATAGTGTATAGAGCGTCATTTTCTCGCTCCATTTCTTTTTTTATTTCACCTAATTCTTGGGTACATTTATCCACTTAACGCACCTCCAAATTCATCTTCTGGCTGATGGATTTATCTTGTTTTGCAAAAGCTTCTCCCATTTGCTTGATTCGAGTAGCATCATCTTGAGCAACAGATCCTAAATTTTCGATGCCTTCAAGTAATTCAAGTAATGATTCCCGAAAAAGGTGAATAGAATTAGTTTGCGTATAACTCATGTTTCCATTTTTCAGAGGATAGTAATCTAGCTTTCCCGCACTATCACCTAGGGTTGTAGCATGGTTATTCATTTTTTCTTTATTAATACGAATTTTTGTCATGGTTGTTTTCCCTTTCCGTATGTGAAGTTTGTATCATATTATTAGAATAATGCTATTTGGAGGCGGTGTCATTTAGAAAACTGTAAGATTTGTTATTTCAGTATAGAAAAGAAATCAAACTTGCAATACTTTATGCAACTATTAATAAAAAGTTTTTTCAGATATGTTTATGCTAATTTAAAAAGGGGCCACTTTTTATAGGTGCGATGGTTGAAAAAGGGACCACTACTAACTCACAATA
>NZ_JAASUA010000011.1:0-94471 GCF_014322845.1 Listeria immobilis
AACACGGTAGTTAAGCTTCTCTGCGCCAATGGTAGTTGGGGGCTTCCCCCTGCGAGAGTAGGTCGCTGCCGGGCAATTAAAAAAGTCCTAATTATTTAGGACTTTTTTTGTGTATAAAAAAGATAAATAAATTGCTAATAGGTAGGGAAATCTAGTATAATTAAAGTCAAAAATAGTCAAAGTCAGTGATTTGGAAAATACAGAAAGGAGAACCTTATAATGAAAAATATTTCTGATATTATAGAAGCATATTTAAAACAAGTTTTGGAGTCTAGTGAAGCTGTCGAAATTAAAAGAAGTGAGATAGCTGATAAATTTGAATGTGTTCCATCACAGATTAACTATGTTATCAATACTAGGTTTACAATGGAGCGTGGATATATTGTTGAAAGTAAACGTGGTGGTGGTGGATATATTCGAATTATCAAAGTTAAAATGAATGATAAACTACAATTATTAGAAGCTATTATATCTATGGTTCATGATAAAAAGGTATCTCAATCTTTCTCTGAAGATGTTATTTTAAGATTACTTGAGGAAGATGTTATAACGAAAAAAGAAGCGAGATTGATGGTAGCGGCATTAGATCGTGAAGTTTTAATTTTACCTTTGCCAGATCGAGATGTTTTACGGAGCAGGATACTAGAAGCGATGTTGGTTGCTTTGAAATATGATTAGGGTGTGATAACTTATGATATGTCAAAAATGTGGGGAAAATAAGGCGGTTATTGCACTTCAGCAGTTAAATGATTCTGGAAAAGTAGAATCTCTATATTTGTGTGAGAATTGTGCTGCCGACGAAGCTCTTGCCTCAGAGAAAGACTTGGTTAAGGCGATGGATACGTTTAGTGAAGTTGCTTTGGATTTTTTAGCTCTTTTACAAAAAGAGGAGACTGCGCAGAAAGAAGTAGCTTGTAAAAATTGTAAGTTGACTTTTGAAGAGTTTTTGCAAACTAATCGCGTTGGATGTGAGGAATGTTACGCTGCTTTTCAGTCTCAATTGGTGCCGATTATTGGACGCGTGCAAAATGGTTATACAAAGCATATCGGGAAAGTTCCAAAAGAAATTGAGCGAGCAGCAGGTGTGCAAAATGAAATTATACTTCTTCAAGAGAAGTTAAATCAATTGATTAAGAATGAAGAGTTTGAAGATGCCGCAATTGTGCGAGATAAAATTCGAGCTTTGAAGGCTGGAGGTGAGGATAAATGAATGTATTTGAACCTCGGCTTAGTTCTTGGTTAGAAAATGATGGAGATGACGATGACGTAGTGCTTAGTTCACGGATTAGGCTTGCCAGGAATTTGCAAAATGAACAATTTCCAATTTATGAGCAAAAGGAAGAAGTTATTAGTAAGATTGCAACAGCTTTTGATGATAATTTCACTTTGTATAAGATGAATGCTATTTCTCAGCTTGAAAAGGCTCTTTTAGTGGAAAAGCATTTAATTAGTCCTTATTTAATGAATAAGAGTCAGCATGGAGCAGTTCTTTTAAATGAAGAAGAGAATGTTAGTATTATGTTAAATGAAGAGGATCACTTGCGAATTCAGTGTATGACTCCTGGACTTAGGTTGTTTGATGCACTAGAGGCGGCACTGCAAATTGATGAGTATGTGGAAGGGAAACTAACGTATGCTTTTGATAAACAGTTTGGGTATTTGACTAGTTGTGTAACGAATATTGGGACTGGGATGCGAGCTTCAGTCATGGTTCATTTGCCAGGGCTAGTTACGACTAAAAGAATTAAAAATGTGGTTGAAGCGATTAGGAGTCTTGGTTTTGTGGTAAGAGGTATATACGGGGAAGGTAGTATGCCCGCGAGTAATATCTTCCAAGTGTCTAATCAAGTGACGCTTGGAAAAACAGAAACGGAAATTGTGGAAGATTTGACTCAAGTAATGGAACAGATTATTATGCAAGAACGTGTGGCGAGAACAACTTTAAAACAAAAGTTTCATATTGCGCTGGAAGACCGAGTTTTTAGGTCATATGGGTTATTGAAAAATTGTCGAATTATATCTATCCAAGAAGCTTCTGATGCTATTTCTGATATTCGGCTAGGGGTGGAATTAGGGTTTTTCGAGCATATTTCTCGCCAAAAAATGAACGAATTGGTACTATTTTCGCAACCAGCATTTTTAAGAAGAGAAGCAGGGCGAAATATGGATGCTTTAGAAGAAAAAGTAATACGAGCCAAAGTGATTCGCGAGATTTTGGGCGATAATTGATTAGGCTGATGATAAGGAGGAAACAACAATGATGTTTGGACGTTTTACACAGAGAGCTCAGAAAGTACTCGCTTTGTCACAAGAAGAGGCAATGCGTTTAAATCATAGTAATTTAGGTACGGAACATATATTGCTTGGACTTGTAAGAGAAGGCGAAGGGATTGCTGCAAAAGCTCTTTATGAACTTGGGATTAGTTCTGAAAAAGTTCAGCAAGAGGTAGAAGGCTTAATCGGACATGGTGATAAGGCAGTGACAACAATTCAATATACTCCTCGCGCTAAAAAGGTGATTGAACTTTCAATGGACGAGGCTCGTAAACTTGGACATACGTATGTAGGAACAGAACATATTCTATTAGGGCTTATTCGGGAAGGTGAAGGAGTTGCGGCTCGGGTATTAAGTAATCTTGGTATAAGTTTGAATAAGGCTAGACAACAAGTACTGCAACTACTTGGTGGTGGTGATGCTACTGGGGCTGGAAGACAGACAAATACGCAAGCAACACCGACATTAGATAGTTTAGCTCGTGATTTGACTGTGATTGCTCGTGAGGATAATTTGGATCCGGTCATTGGCCGCTCTAAAGAAATTCAACGTGTGATTGAAGTGTTAAGTCGTCGAACAAAAAATAATCCAGTTCTTATTGGTGAGCCAGGTGTGGGTAAAACAGCTATTGCAGAAGGTCTAGCGCAGCAAATTGTCCGCAATGAAGTTCCGGAAACGTTACGTGGAAAACGTGTAATGACACTTGATATGGGGACTGTTGTCGCAGGAACTAAATATCGTGGTGAGTTTGAAGATCGATTGAAAAAAGTAATGGATGAAATTCGTCAAGCTGGAAATGTTATTTTATTTATTGATGAGCTTCATACACTAATTGGTGCAGGTGGGGCAGAAGGAGCGATTGATGCTTCTAATATTTTGAAACCACCGCTAGCTCGTGGCGAGTTGCAATGTATTGGTGCAACAACACTGGATGAATACCGGAAATATATCGAAAAAGATGCGGCACTTGAAAGACGTTTCCAACCAATTAAAGTAGATGAACCTACTGTTGAAGAGTCTATCCAAATTCTGCATGGTTTGCGTGATCGTTATGAAGCGCATCATCGTGTGGCAATTACAGATGAAGCTCTTGATGCAGCAGTTCGTTTATCGGATCGCTATATTTCTGATCGTTTTTTACCAGATAAAGCGATTGATGTAATTGATGAAGCAGGTTCTAAAGTTCGCTTGAAATCTTTTACAACACCTAAAAATGTGAAAGAAATGGAAGCAAATTTAACTGATTTGAAGAAAGAAAAAGATGCAGCTGTTCAAGGACAAGAGTTTGAAAAAGCAGCAGCATTAAGAGATAAAGAGCATAAACTTAAAAAATCTTTAGAAGAAACGAAAGCTAATTGGCAAGAAAAACAAGGACTTGATCATAGTGAAGTAACAGAGGACATAGTTGCGGAAGTTGTGGCAAGTTGGACAGGAATTCCAGTTGCAAAACTTGCTGAAACGGAGACCAATAAATTACTCCATATGGAAAAACTTTTACATGAGCGGGTAATTGGTCAAGATGCAGCAGTCAAAGCAGTATCACTAGCTGTTCGTCGGGCTCGTGCCGGTCTTAAAGATCCAAAACGTCCAATTGGTTCCTTTATTTTCCTTGGACCAACTGGTGTCGGAAAAACGGAACTTGCTCGTGCGCTTGCAGAGTCTATGTTTGGTGATGAGGACTCTATGATTCGAATTGATATGTCAGAGTATATGGAGAAATTTTCGACTGCTCGTTTAGTTGGGGCTCCTCCTGGTTATGTTGGTTATGAAGAAGGAGGACAATTAACCGAGAAAGTGCGCCAAAAGCCTTATTCTGTAGTGCTTTTAGATGAAATAGAAAAAGCGCATCCCGATGTATTTAATATGTTGCTTCAAGTGCTTGATGATGGACGTTTAACCGATTCTAAAGGCAGAGTGGTTGATTTTAGAAATACTGTAATCATTATGACTTCCAACATTGGTGCGCAAGAAATGAAACAAGATAAATCAATGGGCTTTAATGTAATAGATCCATTAAAAGACCATAAAGCAATGGAACATCGTGTGTTGCAAGATTTAAAACAAGCTTTCCGTCCAGAATTTATTAACCGTATTGATGAAACCATCGTGTTCCATTCTCTTCAAGAAAAAGAATTGAAACAAATTGTAACGCTTCTTACAGCACAATTAACAAAACGCCTAGCTGAACGTGATATTCATGTGAAGTTAACAGAAGGTGCTAAAGCTAAAATTGCAAAAGATGGTTATGATCCAGAATACGGAGCGCGTCCTTTGAAACGAGCTATTCAAAAAGAAGTGGAAGATATGCTTTCAGAAGAATTGCTTCGTGGTAATATTAAAGTAGGCGATACAATTGAAATTGGGGTAAAAGATGGTAAACTTGAAGTGAGACAAAAAACAGCTCCTAAAAAGAAAACAGCACCAAAAAAAGTTAAAACAAAATAAAATAATAGAACCTTTCCTGAACAATAGGAAAGGTTTTTTATGGGTTGAAAATAGCGAATATGCTTCTAAAATATGAATTTGGCTAAAAGGCTTAACGCGAACAGATGATCTGTGGTAAAATGAAGCATATGTATGGAGGGGTGTAGAAATGGCTAAGGCAAAAAGGACGACCAAATTTGTATGTCAGGCATGTGGATATGAATCGCCAAAATGGATGGGGAAATGTCCGAATTGCAATGAGTGGAATCAGATGGTGGAAGCACTCGAACCATCAAAGAAATCACGTTCAGCTTTTAATCATACAGGAGAAGCAGCAAAAGCAACGCCAATTACGCAAATTGCAAGTGAAGAACAGAAGCGTGTAGAAACTCGTATGCCAGAGTTAAACCGAGTACTTGGTGGTGGGGTTGTTCCTGGTTCCATGGTTCTTGTTGGTGGAGATCCCGGAATAGGTAAATCGACACTCTTGCTTCAAGTATCGGCACAGCTGACACTTACCAATAAAAAAGTGCTATATATTTCTGGAGAAGAATCTATCAAACAAACAAAACTTCGAGCAGAGCGCTTGCAAGTTTCGGGTGATAATTTGTATGTTTATGCTGAAACAAATTTAGAAGCAGTGCAAGAAACAATTGATTTTGTAAAACCAGATTTTGTTGTCATTGACTCTATTCAAACGGTGTATCATCCAGATGTGACTAGTGCAGCGGGTAGCGTATCACAGGTTCGTGAATGTACAGCGGCTTTAATGAGAATTGCTAAAATGCAAAATATTGCTATTTTTATAGTAGGTCATGTAACCAAAGAAGGTGCTATTGCAGGACCACGTTTACTTGAACACATGGTAGATACAGTGCTTTATTTTGAAGGAGAGCGCCATCATGCTTACCGAATTTTACGCGCTGTGAAGAACCGCTTTGGGTCAACAAATGAAATTGGTATTTTTGAAATGCGTGATGTAGGACTTGTTGAAGTTGCTAACCCATCAGAAGTTTTTCTGGAAGAACGTTTAGAAGGAGCATCAGGATCGACCGTTGTTGCATCCATGGAAGGAACGCGTCCTGTACTTGTCGAAATTCAAGCCCTTGTTTCGCCAACGATGTTTGGTAATGCCAAACGAATGGCGACTGGAATTGATTATAATAAAGTATCATTAATTATGGCTGTTTTGGAAAAAAGAGTGGGATTAATGTTGCAAAACCAAGATGCATATTTAAAAGCAGCGGGTGGCGTTAAATTAGATGAACCGGCTGTAGATTTGGCTGTTGCGGTTAGTGTGGCATCAAGTTACCGAGATAAACCAACAAAAAGTACAGATTGCTTTATTGGTGAACTTGGCTTAACAGGAGAAATTCGCCGAGTTGCAAGAATTGAACAGCGAGTACAAGAAGCGGCAAAACTTGGCTTCAAACGTATTTTTATTCCAAAAAATAATGAAGGAGCATGGAAGATTCCAAAAGACGTTCAAGTAGTTGGCGTAGAAACGATTGGAGAAGCTTTAAAGAAGGCTTTACCTGATTGAAATTAAATACTTTGGCGATTCCGTGAGTACTATTTGCGGTATCGTCTTTTAATAGTGTAAAATAGTGCTATATGTATGTTTGTTAATAGCTCAAATATACTTATAAATTTAGAAATGGAAAGGGGGAGACTAAATGCTTACATGGGTAATTCGAGTATGTTTTTTAATTCTTGGCGGGACTACGGGAGTCTTTTCATTGCCAATGCTTTGGATGAAACTAGGAATAGGACATATTCTGCTAATTAATAATCCTTATACTAATGCTCTGATTGGTGCACTTATATTTTATCTTATTACTTTTTGGGCGGTGAAATATGTAGAAGCCGCACTTAATTGGTTAGAGGAAAAATTAGCTAAAATTGCTATTGCCACACTTGTTTATGGTGGTTTTGGTTTGTTTGTCGGTTTAGTTATTGCTTTTTTCGCAAGCAATGCGCTAAGTCAAACAAATATTCCACTTTTGAATTCAGTAGTACCAGTAATTTTAACATTAGTGCTTGGATATTTAGGATTCCGGATTGGGATAAGTCGTCGTAATGAATTTGGTAATTTTGTTAACAACAGAAACGCGAAGAAGAAGACACCTGAAGAAGAAATTACAGAGGGAAGAGCTAAAAAAACTTATAAAATATTGGATACGAGTGTTATTATTGATGGACGTATTGCGGATATTTTAACAACAGGATTTTTAGATGGAACGGTAGTTATTCCACTTTTTGTTTTGGCTGAACTTCAACATATTGCGGATTCTTCAGACACGCTTAAACGTACAAGAGGTCGTCGAGGTTTAGATATTTTAAATCGAATTCAAAAAGACGAGTCTATTCAGGTAGAAATGTACGAAGGTGATTTTGAAGATACGCCTGAAGTAGATAGTAAACTTGTGAAACTTGCCAAAGAAATGGGCGGAATCGTTGTAACTAATGATTATAATTTAAATAAAGTATGTGAATTTCAAAATGTACCAGTTTTAAATATTAATGATTTAGCGAATGCTGTAAAACCTGTTGTGTTACCTGGAGAAAAAATGACGGTTCTTATGGTGAAAGATGGAAAAGAGCATAATCAAGGTGTTGCATATTTAGATGATGGAACAATGATTGTTGTGGAAGACGGTCGTAAATTTATTAATGAAACTATTCAAGTAGAAGTAACTAGTGTGCTTCAAACATCAGCAGGAAGAATGATCTTTGCTAAACCATCCTGATGGGAAGGAGCAAATAGGCATGCACTATGAGCTAGTTTTTTTAGCAGCAGGACAAGGCAAACGAATGAACGCAAAGCAAAATAAAATGTGGTTAGATCTAGTGGGTGAGCCAATATTTATTCATGCACTACGCCCTTTTTTAGCAGATAGTCGTTGTTCAAAAGTGATTGTTGTATGCCAAGAAGCAGAAAAAAAGCAGGTACAAAATTGGATGCAGCAGTTAGGTGTAACGGAAGACTGCATTGAAATTGTAAAAGGTGGAAGTGAACGTCAATATAGTGTGGCAGCAGGACTTGAACATTGTGGAACGGAGAATGTAGTACTCGTACATGATGGAGCGAGACCATTTGTAACGCTGGACATTATTGATCGCTTACTTGAAGGTGTGAAAGCGAATAAAGCTGCTATTTGTGCAGTGAAAGTTAAGGATACGGTGAAACGAGTTGCAGCCAATATTGTACAGGAAACCGTCGATCGGGAAAATCTTTGGCAAGTACAAACTCCACAAGCTTTTGAATTATCACTTTTACGGCAAGCACATCAACTAGCTAAGAAAGAAGAATTTCTTGGTACGGATGAGGCGAGCTTGGTTGAACGAATACCTTTTTCGGTTTCAATTGTTCCGGGGAGCTATTATAATATTAAACTAACCACACCAGAAGATATGCCGCTAGCAAAGGCTATCTTAGGAGAACTTACTAAAACGAGCAAAAAATAAATCTATATTTTGAGCATATTTGAAGGAGTGAATAATTGTGAGTGAAACAAAACGTGTGCGTGTACGCTATGCACCAAGTCCAACTGGATTCTTGCATATTGGAAATGCGCGTACAGCCTTATTTAACTATTTATTTGCAAGACATAACGATGGAGACTTTATTATCCGCATTGAAGACACTGATGCTAAACGTAATGTGGCAGATGGGGAAGAAAGCCAAATGAAAAATCTCAAATGGCTTGGCATGGACTGGGATGAAGGTGTTGATGTTCCAGGTAAATATGGACCCTACCGTCAATCGGAACGTCAATCCATTTATGAACCACTTATTCAAAAACTTTTGGATGAAGATTTAGCTTATAAATGTTATTGTACAGAAGATGAATTAGAAGCTGAGCGTGAGAAGCAAAAAGCGAATGGAGAAATGCCTCGCTATAGCGGTAAATGCCGTCATTTAACAAAAGAACAACAAGCCGAAAAAGAAGCGGAAGGACTTAAACCGAGTATTCGCTTTAAGATACCTGCAAATGAAACAATTACTTTTAACGATATGGTAAAAGATGATGTTTCTTTTGAATCAAATGGTATTGGAGACTTTGTTATTGCGAAAAAAGATGGTATTCCAACATATAATTTTGCAGTAGCTGTAGACGATCATTTAATGGAAATCTCTCATGTGCTTCGTGGTGATGACCATATTTCTAATACACCAAAGCAACTACTTATTTATAATGCTTTTGGTTGGGAGCCGCCAATTTTTGGACATATGACACTTATTGTGAATGAAAGCAGACGTAAATTATCTAAACGCGATGGCTCAATTATTCAATTTATTGAACAATATCGTGATCTTGGATATTTACCAGAAGCGTTATTTAATTTTATTGCAATGCTTGGTTGGTCACCAGAAGGCGAAGAAGAAATTTTCTCCAAAGATGAATTCATCAAAATATTTGATCCGAAGCGTCTATCCAAGTCGCCGGCATTATTTGATAAAGTTAAATTAACATGGATGAACAACCAATACGTGAAAAAATTACCGCTTAATGATGTAGTAGAGCTTTCTTTACCGCATTTACAAAAAGCCGGAGTGGTTTCTACGGAGTTAAACCAAGAAGAACTTAATTGGGTGCACAAATTAGTTTCACTTTATCATGAACAAATGAGTTTTGGTGCAGAAATCGTACCACTTTCAGAAATGTTCTTTGCAGATGCAGATTCCATCACTTTTGATGCGGAGGAAAAAGCGGCTCTTGCAGAAGAAACTGTTCCAACGGTTATTTCAGCTTTCAAAAAAGAAATAGAAACACTAGAAGTTTTAGAAGCTGCAGAAGTAAAAGCTGCAATTAAACGTGTTCAAAAAGAAACTGGTGTCAAAGGTAAAGGTTTATTTATGCCAATTCGAATTGTAACAACTGGCGAAATGCATGGTCCTGAATTGCCGCTTGCTATTGAAGTGCTTGGACTTGAAAAAGTAGTTAATCGATTAGACACTTGGTTAAAAAATAATTAAGCTTTTTATAACAGTCCCTCGTAACAAAGATGCTATCTATGTTGCGAGGTTTTTTTATATTTCAAAAATAGTTATTTGCTCAAACTATGACTAATTTTGATATAAAATGACACAAATTCTTGAGTTTATAGGATAGAGAATATATACTAAGGTGAGCGAATGTATCATCTATTCGGTGGAAGGAATGCTTAAATTTACTAGCTAACATTTTTTATGAATTAATTTTAGGTTAGGGGGAGTAAGAGTGCTAGCTAAAGAACGCTTACTATACATACTAAAAAGGCTACATGATCAACCATCTATTTCGGTTACCGATTTGTGTAAAGAGCTTGGAGTGTCAAAGTCTACTATCCAGCGGGATCTTAAAGTGCTTGAACAAGATGGAAAAGTTGACCGAGCAAGAGGTGGAGCCATTCAAAAAAATTTTGATGAAACAATGAGTGACTTTACGGAAGTTCCTGTTTTAGATAAATTGGGTGTGAATATTAAAGAAAAGCAAGCTGTTTGTAGGGAAGCTGCTCAAATGATTAATGATGGAGACTTGATTTTTTTAGATTCAGGAACTACTCCCGTTCAACTACTTCCATATTTGCAAAATAAAAGAATTAAAGTGGTGACAAATAGCTTTTTCCTTTTATCGCGCATGTCTATTCCAAATGGGAGTATTTATATGCTTGGTGGAGCGTATAATCCCAAATATGAAACTTGTTACGGGCCAAGCACTATCGAACAGATTAAAGAATTTAGATTTGATAAAGTTTTTATTGGTGCAAATGGTGTTGATTTAGATTTAGGTGAAGTTTATGCTAGTGAATTTGAAGTGGGTGCTTTAAAGAAAGCTGTAATGGAAAGATGTAAGCACTCGTATTTATTGGTAGATCATTCTAAATTTTCTTTAACGGGAATAAGTACTTTTGGTTATTTAGATCAATTTGAAAAAATATTTGTAGATGAGTTTCCAGCTGATAAGAAGAACCATAAGAATATTGTGATTTCTAAATAAAAAAAGATGGAAAGGCGAATTTAATTCCTTTCCATCTTTTTTTTAGGAGATTTTACAATGAATACCATAGGAAGTAAATATCTTTTTATGTGGAAGCAGGTCGTTAGCGCTTAATTGTGGTGTATTCATAAACTCGTATTCTCGGTCTAAAAATCTATACTTACTTTTGCCAAATTGATGGAATGGAAGTAATTCAACTGTTTGAATCCGAAGTGAGCTTAGTAATAGCGCGAATTGTTCTGAATCAGCAAGAGAGTCATTATAGCCAGGAATAATGGGTATTCGTAACAGCATTTCATTGCCAGAAGAGATAGCTAATTTTAGATTCTCAATTATTGGCTCTAGTTTTACGCCTGTTTTTTCTCTATGTTTATCGCTGTTATAATGTTTGATGTCCATAATGAGTAGGTCCACGTTTTCTAATAATAATAAAAATTTCTTTTTGGAGGAATACGCTGAAGTCTCGCAAGCTGTGTGTATTCCTTTTTGTTTGCATTTTTTTAGAAGATTAATAACAAAAGGTAATTGGGCTAAAACCTCGCCACCTGTTACAGTAACCCCACCGCCAGACTCTGTATAATAATCTATATCTTTTTGAACCTCAGCTATTACTTCATCTACTGAAAAATACTCCCCGGTAATTACCTTGCTCTTTTTACTATTATCCCACATCCATTCAGGTAAATGCTTTTGGGATTCAGGGTTAGAACACCATGTACATTGTAGTGGGCAGCCTTTAAAAAAGACAGTTGTTCGAATTCCAGGACCGTCATGGATACTAAATCGTTGAATGTTAAAGATGCATCCTTTAGTATCAACCATTTTAATCACGCCTTTCTGCTATCAATATATAACTTATGCTTAGTATAACTGTAAAACTTAAGAAAATAAAGGTCAAAATGACTTATTTTGAATTAAATTGAGATATTATTTTAGGGTTGAGTTTTCAAAAGGGTGAATCAAGCTGTATAGATGCATATGGATGAGTTGCGACAACGCTTTTTGGCAAGAACTGCACAGGGATTTGACAGCGATGGAAATTAATTTTTGTTAGATAAATAAATGGTTTCGACACTTATTTCGAGTTATTATGATTAAAAATGATTCAAAAAGACTTGAAAAGATTTTTTGAAGGTGATATACTGAACAAAGATTATGAAAGGGCATTCATAGCTGCTGCCATTGACACGAAGAAGCTGTTTTGGATTAGAGGTTTATGATTGTATTTGAATAAGTCTGGTGAAAAATTCATTAAGAAAAATCAACTAAGGAGAGAAGTGCATGAAAACTAGTAATCAAAAAAACAGAGCCTTATTAGAATCATTAAAAGGTGGTTTGGTTGTTTCTTGCCAAACACAAAAGGATGAACCGATTTACACAGATGACATGGTAGTGAAAATGGCTGAGTCAGCAAAATGGGCGGGGGCAGTAGGTATTAGAGCAAATTCGCCTGAACAAATTCGTTTAATTAAAGAAAAAGTTGATTTGCCAATTATTGGACTTTGGAAAATTTGGCATGATGATACGGATGTATTTATTACTCCAACATTACAAGCTTGCAAAGACATTTGGGAAGCTGGTGCAGATATTATTGCTTTGGACTGCACTGGTCAAACAACGCATGAGGGAACGATTGCTTGGGATTTATTACCAATTGTGAAACGAGAAATTCCGGATGCACCTATTTTTGCGGATGTATCAAACTATGAAGAAGCAAGACGAGCGATTGATAATGGTGCGGATATTGTTGCGCCAACTTTGTATGGATACACAGAAGAAACAAAGCATATTGAAGAGCCTGATTTTAGAGAATTTGCCAGAATGTGCCGTGATTTTAAAGACGAAGCATACGTCATGATGGAAGGTCATATCTATACACCGGAAGATGCGATGAAAGTTTTATATCTAGGAGCGCATTCAGTAGTTGTAGGAAGCGCGATTACGAGACCGCATTATATTGCTAAAAGATTTGTTGATTTGTTAGGAGGTTATCAAGACAATTGGCGAGATGCTGAAAGGAGTAAACATTAAAATGAAAAAAAACAATATTGCAGGAGTTCAAAATGTAGAAGTTAGTATCAAATTGCCAAGTGAGAAAACGCTACATGAACAATTGGCGATAATGGAAGAATATACTCGTGTGCATAAGGCGTCAAAAGATTTATCTAAAGAAAAAAGAGAAATCAATTGTCTAAAAGTTATTTATCCAACTTTGTTTAGAAGTGTTGAAGAACAAGATTTGCTAGCGGGGCGTTTGGATTTCTTACCAATTGGTTTTGGTTGTGTTACTTCGCTAGGTGGAGTTGGACATTATTGTGTGTTTGATAAATTACTAAAATTTCGTGAAGAGCTTCCTTCTGCGGAAGATAAGATGCGCGTTGATGAAATGTACGCTTACTGGGAAAAAAATGATGTTAAAGCGCTTTATTGTAAAGATGTGTTGACAGAAGATACGGTAGGGCGATTTATTGATTGCGATTTTCCTTTGATGGCGACTGCTAGACTAAGTGGGATGATGCTTGATTATCCAAAACTTTTAGAAAATGGTATCGAAGGTTTAAAAACGTTAATAAAAGCAAAACAAGTCAAATCTAGTAATAATGAATTTCTTGCTGCAGCTATTGAATCGTTGGAATTATACCAAAGCGTTGTTGACTTTGAGCGGGAATTAGTTCAAAAAGCGATGCATGGAGCGTCTGCTGAGCGACAAAAACAACTTGAGTTAATGGATCGAGATTTAGCAGTTATTCGTAATGAAAAACCTAAAACTTTTCATCAAGCATTACAAATGGTTTGGTTATACGCGTTACTTGCTGGGTGTATAAATTATGGCAGATTAGATGATTATCTTGGCCCATATTTGAAAAATGATTTGGATAAAGGGGTTATAAATGAAGCAGATGCCTTTGATTATCTAAAATCTCTTTGGAATCTAATTGAAAACCGAAGAACTACAGTTAATGGTCGAATTATTGTGGGGGGATACGGTAGGAAGAATCCAGAAGCGGCAGATGTTTTTGCTAAAATTGCAATGAAAGTAACGCAAAAATGTAATTATGTAGAGCC
The DNA here is from genome assembly GCF_014322845.1 of Listeria immobilis. Classification (NCBI taxonomy): domain Bacteria; kingdom Bacillati; phylum Bacillota; class Bacilli; order Caryophanales; family Listeriaceae; genus Listeria; species Listeria immobilis. Next base: position 13,750 of record NZ_JAASUA010000011.1, read on the forward strand.
TCAATTCACACTAAGATTTAATAAGGATACGCCAGAAGAAATCATGGATATGGCTTATGATTGCATTGGTACTGGAGCGACCTATCCGACACTTTATAATGATGAAGTCAATGTTCCGGCTGTTATGTATGCAATGCGTGTTGACCGAGAAACGGCAGAACAATATGTCCCGTTTGGATGTGGGGAGTTTGTTATTCAAGGGCAGAGTGTTGGGACTCCGAATACATTACTTAATTTAGTGAAGTTGCTAAATATAACATTGAATAATGGAATAGATCCAATGGATGGAGTAAAAAAAGCCGGTCCCGTTTCTATAAAAGATATAAGTGAGTTTCATACCTTTGATGATTTATATGATAATTATAAAGAATTGTTAGACTACTATTTTGATCTTTCAGTAGATGCGCAATATTATAGCTACGAACTTATGAATCAAGAAGTCTCGTTTTTATTCGCTAGTATCCTAATGGACGATTGTATTAGCAGAGGAAAAGCTATTCTAGACGGAGGTATAAAGTATCTAGGCGGAACAAATGAAACTTATGGAAATATAAATGCAAGTGATGCCCTAAGTGCAATTAAAAGCTTGGTTTATGAGCAAAAAAAATATACCTTAGCTGAATTAAACAACGCGGCCCTTCAAAATTTTGAAGGTTATGAACAAATACGTGAAGATTTATGGAACCAAGGCAAATATGGCAACGATCTTAAAGAAGTAGATGAATTGGCAAATGATTTTTATGAATATGTTGCAAAAGGGATTAGAGATAGAGGGATTGAAAAAGGAATGGATTATTATCTAATTGTTATTAGTAATAATCAAACGAATACAGAATGGGGAAGAAGGACTTCTGCTTCCTTAGATGGTCGTTATTCTGGGAAATTTATGAATCCTGCTAATAATCCTCAAGGTGGGGCGGCTATGAGTGGTCCGACAGCTGTATTAAATTCATTGGCTACCTTTGATGCTAAATATCATGGGGGCGCTGTTCAGAATATTAAGTTTACGCCTAACATGTTTAATAAGAATAGGAAACAGATTAAGCATTTATTTAACACTTACTTTAAAAAAGGCGGTTGTCATTTGATGGTAACGATTGTTGATCATGGAGTTTTAGAGGATGCACAAAAACATCCAGAAAAATATCCTAATTTGATAGTAAGAGTTAGTGGGTTTAGTGCGATATTTGTTAACTTAGATAAAGATGTTCAGGATGAATTGCTTAGTCGAACTTTGTACGATGAATAGAGAGTTACACATAAAATAAAATGACTAAATAGATAAATGAGAGAGCAGTATAATTTTAGCTTTGGGAGGAAAAGAAATGTTTATTAGAGTAGATGACAGACTAGTTCATGGTCAAGTGGTAACGGCGTGGATTAAGCAACTTAATGCGAAAAAAATCTTCGTTGTAGATGATTTAGCCGCTAGTAATCCGATTATTTCAAAGGCATTAATTATGGCAACACCGAAACACGTGGAATTGGTTATTAAAAATGTAGAAGATGCAAAAACGAGTATCGCTGAATTAAATGAAGCGGAGACGATGATAATCACCAAAGCTCCAGTAAATGTGAGTGCTTTAGTCGATGCGAATGAGAAGTTTGATTGGACGATAAATGTTGGGAATATCGGGATGGCGAAAGGGCGCGAAAAATATGCGCAAACAGTACATCTGGATGAAGAAAACCTTGCGGCGATTAATAGCTTAAAAACAAAGAGTAACGTTGAAATATTTATGCAAACTGTACCGGGGCAATCAATAAATAAATTTGACTAAGCATCTAGGAGGAAAAAAATGACATTAATACAAGCAATTTTAATAGCCTTATTTGCATATTTGGGTTGGATTGCCAGTCCTTGGTTAGGTGGGCAAGGTATTTCTTATCATGTGTTTGGGAAGCCGCTTGTTGCAGGTTTGATAGTTGGGATTATAATGGGCGATGTAACTAGTGGTGTAATAATTGGAGCAACTATTAATGCTTTATATGTTGGTGCGGTTACCCCTGGTGGAGCTATGTCGTCGGATATAACTTTTGCGGGTTATGTAGGAACTGCTTTAGCGCTATCCACTGGAGTTACGGCAGAAATGGCGGTATCCATCGCTGTTCCATTAGGTTTGATAGGGACATTTGTTTGGCAATTATTTGCAACTATTAACTCTGTTTTAGTACATAAGACAGATGATTATGCAGCGCAAGGAGATGTGGCAAAACTTACATTTATGACAATTGGCTTGCCTCAAATTATTGCGTTTGTTTTAAGGTTTTTCCCGGCGTTTTTAGTACTTTACTTCGGGGCTTCAGCTGCTTCGGACATTGTTCAATATATTCCAGATTGGTTAACTAATATCATTACGGTTATTGGTGGCATGTTACCTGCTTTAGGTATGGCTGTACTATTGAAAATGTTGCTAACAACTCGATCTTTAATGGGATATTTTATTGTTGGCTTTATAGCGGTAACAGCATTAAAACTTCCTATCTTTACTATCGCAGTTATTGGAACTGCATTAGCAATGATTAGTTTCCTCAATAAACCAAAAGGAGAGTATGCAGATGTCGACTAATTCAAAAACGGATAAAGTGGAAGTTACTAAAAAAGATATTTACAAAGTTGGTCTTCGTTGGTTGATGTCTAACACTTCTGCTTGGAACTGGGAAAGAATGCAAAATGTAGCTTTTGCTTGGAGTATGGTTCCAGTATTGAAAAAAGTAACCAATGGAAGTAAAGAAGAAATGGGTGAAGCTTTAACAAGGCATATGAATTTCTTCAATACAGAACCGACAATTGGAGCGCCTTTAGTAGGGTCTGTTGCTGCGATGGAGGTTTCTAAAGCGAACGGGGAAGATATTCCAGATGATGTCTTTAATGCGATTAAATCTGGGCTAATGGGCCCGATGGCGGCGTTAGGGGATTCTCTATTTGCAAGTACAGGAAATGCATTATTGTTGAGTTTTGGAATGGGGTTAGCTTTAGATGGTAACGTACTAGGGCCGATTATTTTCTTAGTTGGATGGACAGCGATTACACTTGGTTTTTCTATGTGGGGTGTTCAATTTGGCTTCCGTGAAGGAATGAAAATAATGGATTCAGCCATTTTCTCTTCAGCTATGATTCAAAAAGTAACAGCTTTCTTGTCTATTTTGGGTTTAACGGTAGTTGGCGGATTATCAGCCCAATTTGTTTCTTTGTCAACATCTATCACATGGACTAGTGGGGAAAGTACTACAAAGCTGCAAGAAATATTAGATGGCTTGATGCCGGGCTTGCTACCTTTTGTATTGGTCTTGGTTGTTTGGTATTTGCATGATAAGAAACAAGTTTCCGTGATGAAGTTATTAGTGCTGTTAATTGGTGTCGGAACAGTGGGTTCACTTTTACACATATTCTAATTGGAGGTTTTGTATGGAAAACAACATGAGCAACATCATTGTGATGACACATGGTGAATTTGCAGAAGGTATTGTTAAATCGGCAGAAATGATCATCGGACAACAAAAGAATTTAAAATCTGTCACATTTCATCCGGAAATGTGTTTAGATAGTTTGGTTTTAGAGTTTAAATCTAAAATGAAGGAATTTGATAATGATAACCCGTGTTTAATTTTTGTTGATCTTTTTGGGGGATCGCCGTCTAATGCGGTAGCGATACTTCTAGCAGAAAATTACGATATACAAGCAGTTGCGGGAGTTAATTTACCAATGCTTTTAGAGGTCTTAGGAGGAAGGTCCATTTTTCCAATTGATATGTTGGTTAAACAGGCGGAGATGGCTGGAACAGAAGGCGTCGTAAATATTGTTAAACGGTTTTTGGAAGATTAACCACGCTTTTTAGATTATATTTAAAGTAGGAAGGCGCTTCTTTTGTGGGGCGCTTTTTTATTTTAATATATTTCAGTTGCAAGGAATTATTTTGCTGTTATAATAGAACTAAATATATCGAAAAAGTGTTGATGGGAAGAAGTATGGAATTCTAAGCTTGTAGAGAGAGTCGCCGTGGCTGGAAGTGACTTAGCTGAACACTCCTGAAATGCCTCCCTGAATTCTAGTGGGAAGTTTAGTATCACTAGACGAAATGTGGGTCGTTATCCCCACCCCTAGAGTTGGAGTGTCTGCAAGGAATTTGGCAGAACTCAAGTCAGAGTGGAACCGCGCAAAGCGTCTCTGTATTGGAGGGGCTTTTTTTGTTGGTTTAAGCCCTAATGAAATGTACTAACTTGAATAAGGAGGCAACAAAATGCCAACTCGCTTAAAAGAAGATATTGCAACAATTATAAAAAATGATCCTGCGACAAAAAGCTTTTTGGATGCTTTTTTAACTAATCCAGGTCTGCATGCGCTTTGGTGGCATCGGTCAGCGAACTTTTTTTATCGTCATAACATGGTGTTATTCGCAAAAGTATTATCGCAGGCAGCTCGTTTTTTTACAAATATAGAGATTCACCCAGGAGCAACAATTGGTAAGCGGCTTTTTATTGATCATGGTGCCGGAATTGTTATTGGGGAAACAGCGGAAATTGGTGATGATGTAACGATATTTCACGGGGTTACACTTGGAGGCACTGGAAAAGATTGTGGAAAACGCCATCCGACAGTTGGTGATGGTGCATTAGTTTCAGCGGGTGCTAAAGTGCTCGGTCCAGTAGAAATTGGCGCGGATTCGCGGATTGGCGCAGGGGCAGTCGTTTTAAAAGATGTTCCGCCGGGTGCAACAGTAGTCGGAATCCCGGCTAAAGTAGTTCGGCTTAACGGACGGACAGTTGGACATGCAGTTCCTAAAATCGATGAACTTAACTTGCGAATTAATGAACTCGAAAATATAGTAGAAAAACTTTTGAAAGAAAAGGAGTAGATGGGATTGTCGATACAAATTTTTAATACACTAAAACGAGAGAAAGAGGTCTTTAAACCGCTCAAGGATGGCGAAGTGAAAATGTATGTATGTGGTCCGACTGTATATAATTACATCCATATTGGAAATGCGCGTCCGATTATTGTATTTGACACAGTTCGACGTTATTTTACGTATCGTGGGTATGATGTAAAATTCGTGTCTAATTTTACCGATGTAGATGATAAATTGATTCGTGCGGCAAATGAACTAAAACTAACGGTGCCGGAAGTGGCGGATCGTTTTATTGGTGCTTATTTTGATGATGTTGATCAATTGAATGTTGCTAAAGCTACAGTAAATCCGCGAGTGACAGAAAATATGGATGAAATAATTCAATTAATAAGTACGTTAATTGAAAAAGGCTATGCGTATGAATCAGCTGGAGATGTATATTTCCGTACACAAAAATTTGAGGGTTATGGGAAATTATCTGGGCAAGCATTATCAGAATTACAGCATGGTGCTAGGGTTGAGTATAATGAACGTAAGCAAGATGAACTGGATTTCACTCTTTGGAAAGCGGCGAAACCTGGGGAGATTTTTTGGGAAAGTCCATTTGGTAATGGGCGTCCGGGCTGGCATATTGAATGCTCAGCGCTCGCTAAAAAATATTTGGGTGACACAATTGATATTCATGCTGGCGGGCAAGATTTAATATTTCCCCACCATGAAGATGAAATTGCGCAATCAGAGGCGGCGACAGGGAAAACATTTGCCAACTATTGGATGCACAACGCCTTTTTAAATATTGATGGAGAAAAAATGTCCAAATCACTTGGGAATTTTATTACCCTGCATGATGTTTTAAAAGATAATGATCCAAATGTCATTCGTTTCTTTATGTTGTCTGTTCATTACCGGAAGCCGATTACATTAAATGACGCGATTTTAGAAGATGCAAAAAATGGCTTAGAACGTTTAATGATTGCTTATCAAAATATTGACCATCGTATCCAAACAGATGATGGGGAATATGTGGAGGAAGCGCAACAGGACGAATGGCTGGAACAATTAATTGAACTTAAACGTGCTTTTGAAGAAGAGATGGATGATGATTTTAATACAGCTAATGCGATTACGACTTTCCATGAACTGGCAAAACGAGCGAATATTTATCTAGCAAAAGATGTTGTTTCGATTGATGTACTGCGAGAATTCTTAAGCATGATGCGCTTATTTGCTGAAGTTTTAGGACTGAAATTAGAATATACACAAACAGAATCACTTAATGATAATGAAGTAGAGGCGCTAATTGAAGAACGATTGCAAGCTAGAAATGAACGTAATTTCGCACGAGCTGATGAAATTCGAGATATTCTAAAAGAAAAAAATATTATTTTGGAAGACACTGCGCAAGGTACGCGGTTTAGACGGGGGTAAATATGGCGGAAGTAAAAGAATACAAACAACTTAATGGTCTCGCACTTGCTTATATGGGTGATGCTGTTTATGAAAAATTTATCCGTGAATATTTGCTGGCTGCCGGTAAGACAAAACCTAATCAACTGCACAAAACAGCCACTAAATTTGTGTCTGCTAAAGGGCAAGCAGTGGCGCTAAAAAAAATGATGGTGGATGATTTCTTAACAGAAGAGGAGACAGCGATTGCTAAACGGGGAAGAAATGCCAAGTCCTACACTGTTCCAAAAAATACGGATCCAGCAACATACAGCATGTCTACATCATTCGAGGCGGTACTAGGGTATCTTTATTTAGCGGGAGAACTTGATAGGCTGCAAGAGTGGATGGAAAAGGCACTTGAAATAGTAGAAAAAGGAGTGGAAAATAGCTAATGGAACAAGAAAATGAGCAAGAGTGGATTGGTGGTAGAAACCCGGTTCTTGAAGTATTGCGTTCAGATAGAGATATTCATAAAATTTACGTACAAGAAGGCACGCAAAAAGGTGTTTTAAAACAAGTTTTAACTCTAGCAAAAGAACGTAAAATCCAAGTGCAATTTGTACCAAAACAAAAAATTGAAAAAGTGGTTAGTGGTTCACATCAAGGCGTCGCGGCACAAGTCGCAGCCTATCAATATGCAGAATTAGATGACTTATTTAATGCTGCCGAAGCAAAAGGGGAAATGCCGTTTTTTATTATCCTTGATGAGTTAGAAGACCCGCATAATTTAGGGTCAATCATGCGTACAGCTGATTCTGTTGGAGCGCATGGTATCATTATTCCGAAAAGACGCGCAGTTGGATTAACCCAGACAGTGGCAAAAGCAAGCACGGGTGCAATGGAATATGTCCCTGTTGTTCGGGTAACAAATATGGTGCGTACAATGGAAGAATTACAAAAACGAGGCTTGTGGATTTTTGGTACAGATGCAAAAGGAAGTAGCGATTATCGGACTATGGATGTGGACATGCCGCTTGCGATTGTTATTGGCAGTGAAGGATTTGGAATGAGTCGTTTAGTTAGAGAAAAATGTGATTTCCTTGTTCATTTACCAATGCGTGGAAAAGTTACATCGTTAAATGCTTCCGTAGCAGCTAGTTTGTTACTTTATGAAGTTTACAGGAAACGTTTCCCTTTGGAGAAATAAAGATGAAACAAATTCTACTTGTTGATGGGTATAATGTGATTGGTGCTTGGCCAGAGTTAAGCTACCTAAAAGAACGCGATTTGGAAGCTGCACGAGATAAACTTATCGAGTGGATGGCTGAATATCAAAGTTATACGGGCTATCGAGTCGTTGTTGTTTTTGATGCGCAATTCGTTCGGAAAGTGAAGCGAAAAAGTATTAAACACCAAGTTGAAGTCGTTTTTACACAGGAAGATGAAACAGCAGACGAATTTATTGAACAAAAGGCTATCGAGTGGAAAGATGCTAGAACGCAAATTATAGTAGCTACGTCTGATTATACAGAACAGTGGGCGATTTTTGGTCAAGGAGCACTACGAATTTCTTCCCGAGAATTACTTTTTGAAATTCAAGAAATGAGCAAAAAAATCGGTCAAAAAATTAAACGAATTCAAGAGAAAATGCCAAAGTCAAACCTAGATATAGATTCTGATGTTATTTTGCAACTTGAAAAATGGCGAAGAGGCGAAGAATAAAGGATTGACGGCAAGTTTTTAGCTATGTATAATAAAGCAACCCCAGAAGAAATCCTGTTGAAAAGGAGCCGAGTAGCTTAGTGGATAATTCAGTGAATCAAGAAGAAATGACAGTGCTTGAACAAGCTAGAAGCGGTGATACAGATGCGTTAGAATATTTTTTTAGTAAATATCAATCAGTTATCTACTGGAAATCAACGCAATATTTTTTGCAAGGTGCAGAGCGAGACGACTTAATTCAAGAAGCGATGATTGGGTTATTTAAAGCGATTCGTGATTATGACCAAACCAAAGAAGCCTCTTTTCGTTCTTTTGCGGAAATGTGCATTAATAGGCAGCTTCTTTCAGCGGTAAAGCGGGCTTCAAGGCAGAAGAATATTCCACTTAATAATTCTGTTTCGCTTGATACGCCCATGGCTGAAGATGATGTAGATTGGACTTTGCTTGATGTTATTTCCGAAAGAGCAGCCGAGACCCCTGAAGATTTCCTTATCAAAAATGAAGGATTAACCCATGTAGCTCGAAAATTAGAAGAAGTAACAAGTGAATTTGAAAAACAAGTTTTAAAACAATATTTAGAAGGAAAAAGTTATCAAGAAATGGCAATTTTTTTCAATAAAAAAGAAAAAGCGATTGATAATGCTTTACAACGAGTGAAAAAGAAAATGATGAAGCAGTTTGACTAAAAAACAATTGACTAGAAATAAGGCAAGTGTTATATTTATATGGATGAAATGTGCCTATTTTTTGGCATGGCATATTTAATGATTGCGGAGTTGAGATAATTTATGAAGAAGAAAACATCCCTTGCTTGTTCTGAGTGTGGTTCAAGAAACTATACGGTGAATGTTAGCGGGACGCAGAAAGAGACTCGCTTAGAAGTGAAAAAATTCTGTCGACACTGCAATAAACATACATTACATCGAGAAACAAAATAGACGATATGGAGGTTTTGATATGTCTGCAATAGCAAGATTCTTTCGGAACGTTTCATCCGAAATGCATAAGGTTACATGGCCAACAAGAAAAGAACTTTTAACATACACAGTAACAGTGGTTATTACAGTGATTTTATTTGCATTATTCTTTATGTTCATTGACTTTGGGATTGAACAATTAATTAAACTTATAATGTAGTGCTAGAAATTTTATAAAGAAAATGATATACTATTACTTGAGACAAAACCCGTACATCTTTCGGGTTTTTTATTTTGGATTATACTAAAAGGAGGATGGCGGCAAAATAGGATGCAGCCAAACAAACAATGGAAAAAAATTGGTATGTAGTTCATACTTACTCCGGTTATGAAAATAAAGTTAAAGCAAACTTAGAAAAACGTGTAGAATCAATGGGCATGTCAGATAAAATCTTCCGTGTTATCGTACCAGAAGAAGAAGAAACAGAAGTGAAAAACGGTAAAACCAAAACAATTAAACGCAAAGTCTTTCCTGGGTATGTACTTGTTGAGATTGTGATGACAGATGACTCTTGGTATGTCGTGCGTAATACGCCAGGTGTTACTGGCTTTGTTGGTTCATCAGGTTCTGGTTCCAAACCAACACCATTACTTCCAGAAGAAGCGGATCGTATTTTGAAAAGCATGGGCATGGTCGAAAAACGTGCTGAAGCTGACTTTGAAATTGGAGAAACTGTTATGGTCAAAGAAGGGCCGTTTGCAGACTTCTCTGGTAAAGTAGATGAAATGGACAACGACAAAGGTAAAGCGAAAGTTATGGTAAACATGTTCGGTCGTGAAACGCCAGTCGAAGTAGATTTCAACCAAATCGAAAAATTATAAGTTTAACAACCTCTACGGGCAATCGTGGGGGTTGTTTTCATAGAAAGGAGGAGTGGAAATGACGCATGCAAAAGAAATTTATTTAGAATTGAAAAGAGAAGCGGAATTTTTCGATCTCGATTTTCCGTTATACTTAGGGGATGGCCCAGGTGCCGGGGAACTTTGTATGGACTTTAATGAAGAAGAGGGTTACATGCTCTATGGCTATGAACGAGGAAGTCGCTATAGTGAATTTAAAACAATGGATTTGGCGGAATTTAGATATGAAGTTTTTCTGCACCTTTGCTGGTATATGGGAATGGAATTTGAGTTGCGGCACCGAAAAGAAGATATAAAACGTGATGATAATATTCTTGAAACGGACACGCGAAAAGTTGCTTTTGAAAAAACGTTACAATTATTGAACACGGTTAATCCAGCATGGTTAGATAAAGCTTCCAAGGGATATACAGCTTACTTAAATCTTTGGCGAAAAAAGCAAAATGTTTACTTTGATAAAGAAATAATGGAATTTAAAGTCGGTTTATAAAAAATCTTGCAACTGATTGCTTATAATGGTATCATATATAAGTACGTTTTTGACGTATGTTTTAACGTGGGAGGGGAAATATCAGCCCCATGCAACCACATCACGGACTTAAGGAGGTATGTCTCGTGGCAAAAAAAGTGATTAAAGAAGTTAAGCTTCAAATTCCAGCAGGTAAAGCAAACCCTGCACCACCAGTTGGACCTGCATTGGGTCAAGCTGGCGTAAACATCATGGGATTCTGTAAAGAGTTTAATGCTCGCACAGCCGATCAAGCTGGTCTTATTATTCCTGTTGTGATCACTGTATTTGAAGACCGTTCGTTTACGTTCATCACTAAAACTCCACCAGCAGCTGTATTACTTAAAAAAGCAGCAAAAGTGGAAAAAGGATCCGGTGAACCAAACAAAACAAAAGTTGCATCTGTAACTCGCGCTCAAGTACAGGAAATTGCTGAAACTAAAATGCCAGACCTTAACGCTGCAAATGTTGAATCTGCAATGCTAATGGTTGAAGGTACTGCACGTTCTATGGGTATCACTATCCAAGACTAATCGTGTGTTTCACAATTTGACAATTAAGGAGGAAAAGAAATGGCTAAGAAAGGCAAAAAGTATCAAGATGCTTTAAAACAAATTGATGCAAATAAAGTTTACACTGCAGAAGAAGCAGTAGAACTTGCTAAAAAAATTGACTTCGCTAAATTCGATGCAACTGTTGAAGTAGCATTCCGTCTTGGCGTTGACCCTAAAAAAGCGGACCAACAAATCCGTGGTGCTGTTGTATTACCAAACGGTACTGGTAAAACTCAACGTGTATTAGTATTCGCAAAAGGTGAAAAAGCAAAAGAAGCTGAGGCTGCTGGAGCTGATTACGTTGGTGAATCTGAATTCGTTGAAAAAATCAACCAAGGTTGGTTTGACTTTGACGTTATCGTTGCAACACCTGATATGATGGGTGAAGTTGGTAAATTAGGCCGTGTCCTTGGACCAAAAGGTTTAATGCCAAACCCTAAAACTGGTACTGTAACAATGGACGTAACTAAAGCAGTTAACGAAATTAAAGCTGGTAAAGTAGAATATCGTGTTGATAAAGCTGGTAATGTCCACGCTGCAATCGGTAAAGTATCTTTTGATGCTGCTAAACTAGTAGAAAACTTCCGTACTGTAAATGACGTTCTTCAAAAAGCAAAACCTGCTGCTGCGAAAGGTACTTACGTGAAAAATCTTTCCGTAACAACTACTTTCGGACCTGGAATCCAAGTTGACCCAGCAAGCTTATAAAATTTAACTTGACCAGCCGCTTGTCATTTGATAAGATAGGCTAGTTGAAACAATCAAATATCCTTACCGTAGACAGTTGGTGCGTGTATCGCTTAAATTTGCCACCCGAGGGATTACTTTTAGAGTGTGCGTCCGCGTACATTTTATAAAAAACCTCTGGCGTCTACGGTGCCAGAGGTTTTTTGTTGCTGATGAAACGGAACTAGTGTCTGTTTAATTAGATTTAATTGTTGGACGGAGGTGGAAAAATGAGTAAAGTTCTTGAAGCTAAACAAAGTGCAGTAGAAGAAATTAAAACAAAATTATCAGCTAGTGCGTCTACAGTAATTGTTGATTACCGCGGCCTAAACGTTGGCGAAATCACTGACTTACGTAAACAATTGCGTGATGCTGGTATTGAATTTAAAGTCTACAAAAACTCACTAACTCGCCGTGCTGTTGAAGCTAACGGTTACGAAGGTTTAGAAGGAGCTCTAACTGGTCCTAACGCAATCGCATTCAGTAATGAAGACGTAGTTGCGCCTGCGAAAATCCTTAACGATTTCGCTAAAGATCATGAAGCACTAGAAATCAAAGCCGGTGTTATTGAAGGTAAAGTTGCTTCTCTTGAAGAAATTAAAGCACTTGCAACACTTCCATCACGCGAAGGATTGCTATCTATGCTTTGCAACGTACTTCAAGCTCCAGTTCGCGGTCTTGCTATCGCTACTAAAGCTGTTGCTGACCAAAAAGAAGGACAAGAAGCGTAATCTGTTCTACCTAGGGGAAACCCTAAAAACAAATCTCGGTTAAATCCGAAAAAATTATATTAATTGGAGGAATTTCAAAATGGCTTTAAACATTGAAGAAATCATTGCTTCCGTAAAAGAAGCATCTGTATTAGAACTAAACGATTTAGTAAAAGCAATCGAAGAAGAATTTGGCGTAACTGCTGCTGCTCCTGTAGCTGTAGCTGCTGCTGGTGGCGGTGCTGCTGAGCAAACTGAATTCACTGTAGAACTAGCATCTGCTGGTGACTCTAAAATCAAAGTTATCAAAGTGGTACGTGAAATCACTGGTCTTGGCTTAAAAGAAGCTAAAGAATTAGTTGATAACGCTCCTAAAGCTCTTAAAGAAGGCGTAACTAAAGAAGAAGCAGAAGAAATTAAAGCTAAACTTGAAGAAGTTGGCGCTAACGTAGAAGTTAAATAATTTGGAAGAGACCTTAGGATTTCTAAGGTCTCTTTTTTTAATATCACTAAAGGATTGACTTAAAAGGAAACAATGGGTATTTTCCTTCTCAAAAGTCTTTTTTTTATTGTCTTTTAACCAGATTACATGCTAGTATAAAGAAAGGAATAGTTTTCTGGAGGGCTTAAAAATGTCGATTAAATCTATATCGAAATCTGAATTTGAGATTATGAAAGTTATATGGGATTTTGGGAGAGCTGTTCAGTATGCGGATGTAGCTGATAAGTTAACTGAAAAAGATTTCTCTTGGAAGAAAAATACTGTTCTTACTTTTTTGACTAGACTAGTGGAAAAAAAGCTGCTTCGTGTTAAAAAAATTGGTCGTAAAAATGAATATTATGCACTTGTGAGTGAAAGTGAGTATTTAAGCCAACAGACGAAAAACTTTTTAGAGGATATTTATGAAGGCGATGTGAAAGGATTAATTACAAATCTTGTGCAAAAAGATCTAATCACAGCCGATGAAATAGATGACTTACAACAATATTGGAAAAGGATGAAATCAACTGAATGAATGAACTTCTTAAGATTATTTTATCAATGGCGTTGACATCGCTAGTATTAATACCGTTTGTTTGGGGATTTAGTAAAATCTTCCATCGGTTTTTAAGTAAACAAAAAATATATTATTTATGGCTCGTTGTCTTTTTCTTTTTGACAGTGCCTTTTTCGCTGTTTTTCCTAAATTCTGATAAAAATAGTGACTTTATGTGGCTGAACAGAACTGGATTTGAAGGGGTAACTTCCATTGTGATGGATGGAAACGGTGTTGTTTTAGAGCGAGACTTCAAAATCACTTTTTGGATGACGATACTAGATTATTTATGGTTAATATGGCTAGTTGTTTTCCTGCTGATTTTTATTTACCGAATTGCTTCTTATCGAAATTTTAAAAAATATGTTTTTTCTGGTGCGCAAAAAGTAGAAGACATCAAGCAATTAGATATGCTAGCTGAAATTTTAGAAAGTCTAAATATAAAAAATCCTGTAGAATTACTGATTAATCCACTTATTTCATCACCTATTTTTTTAGGTTTTAAAAAACAAGTGATTGTTCTACCTGATAAATCTTTTTCCGAAAAAGAATTACAGCATATTTTCAGGCATGAGTTAGTGCATTGTAAACGTAAAGATATGTTTTACGTTTGGCTTGTCCAGTTTTATACATCTGTATATTGGTTTAACCCGTTAATGTATTTGATGAATAAGCGGATTCAAAAAGATCGTGAACTTGCTTGTGATGAAGTGGTTTTAAAGATGGTGCCGGAAAGGGAGTATTTTACTTACGGGGATACGCTGCTTTCTTCGCTTGCTAAATCTGGGAACTATAAAGAACCAGCTGTATCAGTTGCACTTCATGAAAATGCAAAAGCGCTTAAGGAAAGACTTGCATTTATTGCAAGCTACCAAAAAAATACCAAACCAATTCACTTTATTTTCCTAGTCTTCCTTATAATTGCTTGTAGTATGGGGATTTTCTTTAGTGCAGTACAAGCAGAAGTTCTTATTAAAGAAAAGCAAAAAGGTATCATAATTGGTAAATAGTAAAAGCTTCTCTCGGTTGTTTGAGAGAAGTTTTTTTATTTAAGGTATTGACACTAAAGACTACACAATGTAGAATTAAAAAGTGTTAAAATATCATTGAAAAAGGTGGCTTGAATAAATGCTTTGGGGGAAGAAAATTGTTATACCAAAAGAGTTCAGTCAATTTAATACATTTTCAGCAGACAGAGAAAAACTTCTTTGTATAGGTGCTGCTACTACAGAGTGTAAATATAAAACCGAACTAAAATTAAGTGGGGCGAATAAAATGCTTAAACTTTATTATCCGCATAATGTTGCTGCAAGAGTGTTAGAATATTGGTTGCCAACGTTTGGTATAAATGATTCTTGTTCTGCGTTTGAGATAATTTCTGAGAGGGTTAGATTGAATGACTATTATGGTGTAGTATCCGCTGGAAATGCATCGAGTGTTGTTCGTGAAATTACTAAAACGTGTCATAAAAATACTTATGATGAAGCGAGCCTTTTAGCAACTGCTGAAAAAATTAAAACGTATGGAGCTTTTGATTTGGAAAAGCTAGGATATTTGATACGTGTTTGTTTTTCGGTGGACTTGCTCAGTGAGAAGCAAGCATGGAATTTTTTAGAAGAACTATGGGAAGCAGCGGTTTTACACTTTGACAACTGGGATGATTACATCGTTAGTTTCGTCAATGGGCAAGTAGGTTTAGGAACCATTTGGTATAGCGATACACTTGTTTCTTATGTACAATTAAAAAAAGATCCAGCAAGTTTATTAAATACATACCAACTAAAAAATTGATAAAGGGAGATTGATTATGAAGAAAATTTTAAGTTTAGTGAGCGTTTTATTATTAGCAATTATTGTGACAGCGTGTGGAAAAGATGCTAGTGAAGAAAAAGTTGAAAAAGATACTTATGTAGCTGAAATTCAAGGAGCGCAATTAGAAGCGACATTTTCTCATGCGGGTGATAACTTAAGAAAAGTAGAGCAAAAAATGGTATATCCAATGTCTTACCTTGGTTACGAAGATGGTGAAAAACTGGATGATGCTACAAAAAAACAACTTACAGAACAAGTGGAGTCACAATATTCAGAGTACAAAGATGGCGAAGGAACATCATTGAAAACAGAGTTCACTGATAATGGGCTTGAAATGACAATGGCTGTTGATTTATACAAAGCTGATAAAACAGCGATTAGCTCACTTATTGGCGGCGGAACAGACGATCCTAAAAATATTAGTTATAAAGATACTATAGCGGATTTTGAATCTCAAGGTTTCAAGAAAAAATAATCCTAAAACACATTAATAACCATTTTCCTTTTAGTGCTATTTTACAATGAATATTTATGCTAAAATAGCTAGAGATATGAAAGGAAGGTGCGGTTAATGGCGAACAATCATTACTACACTAATGACGAAAACTTAAAACATAATCGTAAAACATGGCAAACAATGTTAAACGGTTTTAATATGCAATTTACAAGTGATAACGGTGTATTTTCAAAAAATACTATTGATTTTGGCTCGCGAGTACTAATTGAATCTTTTTCATTAGAGGTAACATCTGGGAAAATTTTGGATGTAGGTTGTGGCTACGGGCCAATGGGGCTAACGGTAGCAAAAGCATTTCCGACAAGCCAAGTTGATTTAGTAGATGTGAATTTACGGGCGCTTGAGCTAACTAAGGAAAATGCAAAATTAAACCAAGTCGCAAATGTCCGTGTATATGAGAGTTCCGTTTATGAAAGTGTAAAAGATGAAGATTATCAAGCAATAATCAGCAATCCACCTATCCGTGCAGGGAAGCAAGTAGTTCACGCGATTTTAGAAGGAGCATATACGCACCTTAAAACGGGCGGAGAACTATGGATTGTTATTCAAAAGAAACAGGGTGGGCCATCTGCAAAAGCTAAAATGGAAACTGTTTTTGGGAATGTAGAGCAAGTTACTAAGGAAAAAGGATATTTTATTTTCAAAAGTATAAAAGAATGAAGTTGTGTAAAGCTTGAGAATATGCTAATATAAACACATATTTAACTAAGAAAGGACTGAGGAATATGCTAAGAATGATAAATTTACTAGAAATAAATAACCAATCAAGAATTAAGATAATAGGTAATTTTTTAATGTTCGCGCATGTTAATTCCGCGTCTTTTCAAGGTAATGTTCGTTAAAATTTTCGTCCTTCAATCTTTCTTGGTTGAGGGACTTTTTTAATACCTAAAAATAAACTTGAAAGAAGTGATTAACATGGTAGGGGAACTCAGGAGTAAAATAATTAGCTAGCAAGAGAAGTGAGCTAAAAGGTTTCATTTCTCTATTAAATAGAAAATGAGGAATAGAAATGCTAACATTAAAAGGAAAATATAACGAGGCAAAAGTTTTTACAGATAATCTAGATGAAAGTACAATTGGACAAATTATTACAATTTGCAATCAATCATTTGCTAAGGAAAGTAAAATTCGCGTTATGCCAGATACACATCGGGGGCATGGTTGTGTTATTGGGACAACCATGACGATTCAAGATAAGATAGTCCCAAATTTGGTTGGAGTTGACATTGGTTGCGGACTGCATGTGGTGAAAATTAAACCAGGTAAACTAAAAATGAATTTTGAAAAACTGGATAAAACAATCCGTAATCGAATTCCTTCTGGACATAGCACGCATGATAAAGCGATTGCTGCGTTTGATTTAGAAAACGTTATTGCGCCTATTCACCAAGGTTGGGCATCCCGAAGTATCGGTACACTTGGAGGCGGTAATCATTTTATTGAAGTGAACCAAGGAGAAGACGGGATTTACCTTGTGATTCATAGTGGAAGCCGAATTTTAGGAAAAGAGATTGCAGAATATCATCAAGAAATTGCTTATCAAAAATTAAGCGAGTTACGTAAAGAATTTAAAATTAGTGCTGCTGATGCAAAAAAACGGGGGCATTTAGAAGAGGCGGCGCGATGGGGTGATGAGCGAGAGTTAATCAAATTACCATACGATTTATCTTATGTGACACAATCAGATTTAGATAACTATTTAGCTGATATGGAAATAGCGCAACGTTTTGCAGCGTATAATCGTTCTGTAATGGCGGAGACAATTTTAAAAGCGATGAAATGGGATAAAGCAGTTGTTTCTTCATTTGACTGTGTGCATAATTATATTGATCTTGAAAATAATATGCTACGAAAAGGTGCAACATCCGCTCAGTTGGGCGAACAAATTATAGTTCCGCTGAACATGCGTGATGGAAGTATTATCGCCACAGGAAAAGGAAATGCTGATTGGAACTATTCTGCGCCGCATGGAGCAGGGCGGATTTTAAGTCGCTCTAAAGCAAAAGCGCAAATCAGTTTGGAAAGCTATCAAGAATCTATGAAAAACATTTGGACTACATCGGTTTCTAAAAAGACATTGGATGAAGCGCCCAAAGCCTACAAATCTGCCAAACAGTTACTTGCAGATGTAGAAGATACGATGGAAATTCAAGAAATAATCAAGCCTTTATATAATTTTAAAGGTTAATAAAAAGAAGCGGCAAATATTATACCATGCCGCTTCTTATTTTTCTAGAAAAATATTTGACATAGGTAGAGAAATGTTGTATTATAGTATAATGCCAAAAGAATCTATACCGTTTTTTTGCGTGGATTTTTATTTCAAAATATGACAAAAAATGAAGCGTTTGCGCGGTTTTTGGTGCTATAAATAAACATGAATGTGGTTTTCAGAAATATATGATGAAATCCGCTTTCTTTTTGTCTAAAGCAGCAATTTTTTCTTTTTGAAGTTCCACTTGATTTCGCTTAGGTTTTATCTAATTGCTTTTATGCGAATTAGATGTACACAAGGTAGCAGGAAACTTTTGATGAACGCTGTTTAAGGTTGATGATATGTATGGATATACTTGCGTTAGACCAGTCAAACTTAAACATCGGGTGCGGGGGGTTCCACTGTTTTTGTGCCTAAAAAAGAAATCAGTGTGCTTATAAATTTTTAATTAATTTGAGGGGTGAATAGTTTGTCAGGACATTCAGGACATGATGTAAAATATGGACGGCATCGTACGCGTAGAAGTTTTGCGCGAATCAGTGAAGTACTTGAATTACCAAACTTAATTGAAATTCAAACAGCTTCCTACCAATGGTTCTTAGATGAAGGACTACGTGAGATGTTCCGCGATATTTCGCCAATTGAGGATTTTGCGGGTAATTTATCTTTAGAATTCATTGATTACGATCTTGGAGAGCCGAAATATTCGGTAGAAGAATCTAAGAACCGTGATGCAAACTATGCGGCTCCACTACGCGTGAAGTTGCGCCTAATCAACAAAGAAACCGGCGAAGTTAAAGACCAAGAAGTATTTATGGGAGATTTCCCACTAATGACTGAAATGGGTACGTTCATTATTAATGGGGCAGAACGTGTTATCGTTTCCCAATTAGTTCGTTCTCCAGGTGTCTACTTCAATGGAAAACTCGACAAAAATGGTAAAAAAGGCTTTGGTTCTACTGTCATCCCTAACCGTGGGGCTTGGCTTGAGTATGAAACAGATGCTAAAGACGTAGTACATGTTCGTATCGACCGTACACGTAAATTACCAGTAACTGTTTTACTTCGTGCATTAGGCTTTGGTTCCGATCAAGAAATTATTGATTTAATCGGGGACAATGACTATTTACGTAACACACTTGAAAAAGACAATACTGATAACGCTGAAAAAGCACTTCTAGAAATTTACGAAAGATTACGTCCTGGTGAGCCACCAACAGTAGATAACGCTAGAAGCTTACTAGTTTCTCGTTTCTTTGATCCAAAACGCTATGACCTTGCAAGCGTTGGACGTTATAAAATCAACAAAAAATTACATCTAAAAAACCGTCTATTCAATCAAACATTAGCAGAAACTTTAGTAGACCCAGAAACTGGCGAAATTATTGCTTCTAAAGGTGATATTTTGGATCGTCGTAATTTAGATCAAATTATTCCTAATTTAGAAAACGGTGTAGGTTTCCGCACACTTCGTCCAACAGACGGTGTAATGGAAGATAGCGTACTCGTTCAATCTATTAAAATCTATGCACCAAATGATGAAGAAAAAGAAATCAATATCATTGGTAATGCATATATAGAAGAAAACGTAAAACACATCACGCCTTCTGATATTATTTCATCCATTAGCTACTTCTTTAACTTGCTACATGGTGTTGGCGATACAGATGATATCGATCACTTAGGTAATCGTCGTCTTCGTTCTGTAGGTGAGCTTTTACAAAACCAATTCCGTATCGGTTTATCCCGTATGGAACGTGTGGTTCGTGAACGTATGTCTATTCAAGATATGACAACAATTACACCACAACAATTGATCAACATTCGTCCAGTAGTTGCATCTATTAAAGAATTCTTTGGTAGCTCGCAATTATCTCAGTTTATGGATCAAACAAATCCACTTGGCGAACTTACGCATAAACGTCGTCTTTCAGCGCTTGGACCTGGTGGTTTGACGCGTGAACGTGCTGGTTATGAAGTGCGTGACGTGCATTATTCTCACTACGGTCGTATGTGTCCGATTGAAACGCCAGAGGGACCAAATATTGGATTGATTAACTCCCTTTCTTCCTTTGCGAAAGTAAATAAATTCGGCTTTATCGAAACTCCTTATCGCCGCGTAGACCCTGAAACAAACCGCGTTACAGATAAAATTGATTATCTTACTGCGGATGAAGAGGATAATTACGTGGTAGCGCAAGCA
This sequence comes from Listeria immobilis, assembly GCF_014322845.1. Classification (NCBI taxonomy): domain Bacteria; kingdom Bacillati; phylum Bacillota; class Bacilli; order Caryophanales; family Listeriaceae; genus Listeria; species Listeria immobilis. The sequence goes on from NZ_JAASUA010000011.1 coordinate 33,834, forward strand.
AACTCGAAATTAGACGAACAAGGTACTTTTACAGAAGAAGAAGTTATGGCTCGTTTCCGTTCAGAAAACTTAGCAGTAGAAAAAGAACGTATTGACTACATGGATGTATCGCCTAAACAGGTTGTTTCTGTTGCGACAGCATGTATTCCGTTCCTTGAAAACGATGATAGTAACCGTGCGCTTATGGGAGCGAACATGCAACGTCAAGCAGTTCCTCTTATGCACCCTGAAGCACCGTTTGTTGGAACAGGTATGGAACATGTATCTGCGAAAGACTCTGGTGCTGCTGTAACTGCTAAACATGATGGTATTGTAGAACACGTAGAAGCTCGCGAAATCTGGGTTCGTCGTGTATCTCTAGTGGATGGTAAAGAAGTAACTGGCGGGATTGATAAATATACTTTACGTAAATTTGTTCGTTCTAACCAAGGTACTTGTTATAACCAACGTCCAAACGTAGCAGAAGGTGACCGCGTTGTTAAAGGAGAAATCCTTGGTAACGGTCCATCTATGGATTCCGGTGAACTTGCACTCGGTCGTAATGTACTAGTTGCATTTATGACTTGGGACGGCTATAACTATGAGGATGCAATCATCATGAGCGAACGTCTTGTAAAAGATGATGTTTATACTTCGATTCATATTGAAGAATTTGAATCAGAAGCTCGTGATACAAAACTTGGACCTGAAGAAATGACTCGTGATATTCCGAATGTTGGGGAAGATGCTTTACGCGACCTTGATGAACGTGGAATTATCCGTGTTGGTGCTGAAGTAAAAGACAACGATCTTCTAGTTGGTAAAGTTACACCAAAAGGAGTGACGGAACTAACTGCAGAAGAACGTTTATTACACGCTATTTTTGGTGAAAAAGCACGTGAAGTTCGTGATACTTCATTACGTGTACCACATGGCGGTGGCGGAATCGTGCTTGACGTGAAAATCTTTACACGTGAAGCTGGAGACGAACTACCACCAGGCGTAAACCAATTAGTACGTGTTTATATTGTACAAAAACGTAAAATCCACGAAGGCGATAAAATGGCTGGACGTCATGGTAATAAAGGGGTTATCTCCCGTATTTTACCAGAAGAAGATATGCCATTTATGCCAGACGGAACACCAGTTGACATCATGCTTAACCCACTAGGTGTACCATCTCGTATGAATATCGGACAAGTTCTTGAATTACACTTAGGTATGGCAGCTCGTGCTTTAGGAATTCACGTTGCAACTCCAGTATTTGATGGAGCGAATGAAGAAGATGTATGGAGCACAGTAGCAGAAGCTGGTATGGCCCGCGATGCGAAAACAGTTCTTTACGACGGTCGTTCTGGAGAAGCATTTGATAACCGTATCTCTGTTGGTGTAATGTATATGATCAAACTTGCCCACATGGTTGATGATAAATTACATGCACGTTCAACAGGACCTTACTCCCTAGTAACACAACAACCGCTTGGAGGTAAAGCGCAATTCGGTGGACAACGTTTTGGTGAAATGGAAGTATGGGCACTAGAAGCTTATGGTGCTGCATATACCCTTCAAGAAATCCTAACGATTAAATCCGATGACGTGGTTGGTCGTGTGAAAACTTACGAAGCGATTGTTAAAGGCGAAAGCGTTCCAGAACCTGGTGTGCCAGAATCCTTCAAAGTACTCATCAAAGAGCTTCAAAGTCTTGGAATGGATGTTAAAATGCTTTCCGCAGACGAAGAAGAAATCGAGATGCGTGACATGGATGATGATGACTTTACTAATCAAAATGATGCCTTCAATATCGTACAACCGGAAAACGCAGCCGCTGAAAAGACTGAGTAATTCGGTTCGATAATTGAGACTCCAAAACAATAAGAAACAATGATTTGTTTTTTGCAAAATATAAAATTAAGCAATCGCTAAGACTTTTCTTAAAAAAGTCGAGGAAGTGTGCAGGCAATCCTACTCACTTCCTAAAAAGCGAATGCTCCAAACTAATTTAGGAGGTTGGGCACTTGTTAGATGTTAATAATTTTGAGTATATGAAAATCGGTCTGGCATCTCCAGATAAAATTCGTTCATGGTCTCATGGTGAAGTAAAAAAACCTGAAACCATCAACTACAGAACGCTTAAACCTGAACGTGACGGCTTATTCTGTGAAAGAATTTTTGGACCAATGAAAGACTGGGAATGTTCTTGTGGTAAATACAAACGTGTTCGCTATAAAGGCGTAGTTTGTGACCGTTGTGGAGTAGAAGTAACGAAATCAAAAGTGCGCCGTGAACGTATGGGGCATATTGAACTCGCAGCTCCTGTATCCCACATCTGGTACTTCAAAGGAATTCCAAGCCGGATGGGTCTTGTTATGGACATGTCTCCACGTGCATTAGAAGAAATTATCTACTTTGCATCCTATGTGGTTACGGAACCAGGCGATACCCCACTAGAGAAGAAACAACTTTTATCTGAACGTGAATACCGCGTTTATCGCGAAAAATATGGTAAAGGTTTCTCCGCTGGTATGGGCGCAGAAGCAATCAAAAAAATCTTAGCTGATATTGACTTAGAAAAAGAAACAAATGATTTAAAAGAAGAACTAAAATCTGCACAAGGTCAACGTCGTACTCGTGCAATTCGTCGTTTGGAAGTTATGGAAGCATTCCGTAATTCTGGCAATAACCCTAGCTGGATGGTGCTTGACGTACTACCAGTTATCCCACCAGAAATTCGTCCAATGGTACAACTTGAAGGTGGCCGTTTTGCAACAAGTGATTTAAATGACTTATATCGTCGAGTAATCAACCGGAACAACCGTTTGAAACGTCTACTTGATTTAGGTGCACCAAACATTATCGTCCAAAATGAAAAACGGATGTTACAAGAAGCTGTTGATGCTCTAATTGACAATGGTCGTCGTGGTCGTCCAGTAACTGGTCCGGGTAATCGTCCGCTTAAATCCCTTTCTCATATGCTTAAAGGGAAACAAGGTCGTTTCCGCCAAAACTTATTAGGTAAACGTGTTGACTATTCTGGTCGTTCCGTTATCGTTGTTGGACCTAACTTAAAAATGTACCAATGTGGTCTTCCAAAAGAAATGGCACTTGAATTATTCAAACCATTTGTTATGAAAGAGCTAGTTGGACGCGGTTTAGCGCATAATATCAAGAGTGCTAAACGTAAAATCGAACGTATGTCACCAGAAATTTGGGATGTATTAGAAGAAGTTATCCGTGAACATCCGGTATTACTTAACCGGGCGCCGACACTTCACAGACTTGGTATTCAAGCATTTGAACCAACGCTAGTGGAAGGTCGCGCAATTCGTCTTCACCCTCTTGTATGTACAGCTTACAACGCTGACTTTGATGGTGACCAAATGGCGGTTCACGTTCCTTTATCCGCAGAAGCACAAGCAGAAGCGCGTATTTTAATGCTTGCCGCTCAAAACATTTTGAACCCTAAAGATGGTAAACCAGTTGTAACTCCTTCCCAAGATATGGTGCTAGGTAACTACTACCTTACTTTAGAACGTGAAAATGCTGTTGGTGAAGGTACTATCTTTAAAGACATCAATGAAGCACAACTTGCATATCAAAACGGTTATGTACACTTACATTCACGTATTGCTGTATTTGCCGGTTCGATTCCAAATGAACGTTTCACTGATGAACAACGTAACCAATTATTAATTACGACAGTTGGTAAATTGATTTTCAATACAATTTTACCGAAATCGTTCCCTTATATTAATGAACCAACGAAATTTAACTTAGAAATCGAAACACCAGCGAAATATTTCGTTGATACAACAACGGATGTTCGTGCTCATATTGCGGCACAAGAACTAATCGATCCATTCAAGAAGAAAATCCTCGGTAACATTATCGCGGAAGTCTTCAAGAAATTCCATATTACCGAAACTTCAAAAATGCTTGACCGTATGAAAGATCTTGGTTTCAAGATCTCAACTAAGGCCGGCATGACAGTAGGTATTGCGGATATCTTAACATTAGAAGAAAAACATGAAATTCTTGAAAAAGCACATGATACAGTTGAAAAAATCACTAAATCATTCCGTCGTGGTTTGATTACAGATGATGAAAGATACGAACGTGTTATTGCTGTATGGAATGCTGCCAAAGACGAAATCCAAGGAAAACTGATTTTGAGTTTGGATCGCTTAAATCCAATCTTCATGATGCAAGATTCTGGAGCTCGTGGTAACATTTCCAACTTTACGCAGCTTGCAGGTATGCGTGGACTGATGGCCGATCCATCCGGACGTATTGTAGAATTACCAATTACATCTAACTTCCGTGAAGGTTTAACGGTCTTAGAGTACTTCATTTCTACCCATGGTGCTCGTAAAGGTCTTACCGATACTGCCCTTAAAACTGCCGATTCTGGTTACCTTACTCGTCGTCTTGTTGACGTGGCTCAAGATGTTATTATTCGTGAAGACGATTGTGGCACTGACCGCGGTCTTACAATTAAGGCTATTCGTGAAGGTACTGAAATCATCGAACCACTGGAAGAACGTCTGGAAGGTCGTTATTCTCGTAAAACAATTCGTCACCCAGAAACAAAAGAAGTTATTGCACGTGAAAACGACTTAATCACGGAAGCAATTGCAACTCAAATCGTTGAGGCTGGAATTGAAGAAGTAACCATTCGTTCGGCATTTACTTGTAATACTAAACACGGCGTATGTAAAAAATGTTATGGTAAAAACTTGGCAACTGGTACAGAAGTCGAAGTTGGAGAAGCAGTTGGTATCATCGCTGCCCAATCTATCGGGGAACCAGGAACTCAGCTTACTATGCGTACTTTCCATACAGGTGGGGTTGCTGGAGACGATATCACGCAAGGTCTTCCACGTATTCAAGAAATCTTTGAAGCACGTAATCCGAAAGGGCAAGCTATCATCACTGAAGTTGGCGGTGAAGTTGTTTCTATCGAAGAAGGTCGTGATCGTCAACAAGAAATCACTATCCAAGGTACAGACGACCGCCGTTCTTACAACATTCCTTATACTGCTCGCTTGCGTGTAGAAGAAGGAAGCATTGTTGAACGTGGGGAAGCTCTAACAGAAGGTTCTGTTGATCCTAAAGCCTTGATTCGTGTTCGTGACGTTTTATCCGTTCAAGAATATTTACTTGCAGAAGTACAAAAAGTTTACCGGATGCAAGGGGTAGAAATTGGCGATAAACACGTTGAGGTAATGGTTCGTCAAATGTTACGTAAAATCCGTGTAATGGATACTGGGGATACAAGTATCTTACCAGGTACATTAATGGATATTCATACGTTTACAGAAGCCAACCGTGAAGCTATCTTAAGTGGTAGTCAACCAGCAACAGGTCGTCCAGTTCTTCTAGGGATTACAAAAGCTTCCCTTGAAACGGATTCCTTCTTGTCTGCTGCATCATTCCAAGAAACAACTCGTGTCTTGACGGATGCTGCAATCAAAGGAAAACGTGACGAACTTCTAGGATTGAAAGAAAATGTTATCCTAGGTAAACTTGTTCCAGCTGGTACAGGTATTGGTCGTTACCGCAAACTGAAATCTGAAGTTATTAAAGAAACTGCTGAAGTAACTGACGAAATCACAAATATTTAATTCCAAAAAGCCAAGTGTGCCGTTCGCGCGCACTTGGCTTTTTTTGTTATACTTTAAAAAAGGAGTGAAGTGAAATGATTACACATGTTATTTGGGATATGGGTGAGACACTCAATAACGTACCAAACACAAGGTATGACCACGAGCCTCTTGATACTTATCCAGAAGTTATTTTGCGAAAAGATGCCCATGAAACACTTGAGAAAGTTAAACAATTAGGACTAAAACAAGCTATTTTAAGTAATACGGCAACAAGTGACACCGAAGTTATAAAACGAGTCTTGAAGAATTTTGGTATTTTGGATTTCTTTGATTTTATCTATGCATCCAATTCAGAATTACAACCAGGAAAAATGGAAAAACCAGATAAAACTATTTTTGATTACACATTAAAAAATTTAAATATTGAAGCATCTCAAGCTGTTATGATTGGAAATACCTTTGAAAGTGATATTATTGGAGCAAATCGAGCAGGAATACACGCAATTTGGCTGCAAAACCCAGAAGTTTGTATTCAAGATGAACGCTTGCCCATTGTAACCCCGCCTTTTATTTTGCCAGTTTGGGATTTAAAGGATATACCAGGTGCCCTTCAGCTTTTAAAAAAAGTTACCAATCGCTAAAAGTTTCCTCTTGACCTGTAATGCATTACACAGGGTAAACTAAAAAAGTAGAAGAAATTAGCCGGAAGGGGCGAACAAAATGACTGAAGTGAAAAAACAATTTCCAAAAGGATTTTTATGGGGTGGAGCTACTGCTGCAAACCAAGTTGAAGGCGCTTACGATGTTGATGGAAAAGGCCTTTCTACAGCGGATATGGTTAGATTTATTCCCAAAGAAGAACGCACACAAGATCATGCACTAGATGTTTCTAGAGAAGAAATCGAAGCAATTGTTGCTGGTAAATTAGAAGGAAGATTCCCGAAACGTGATGGTGTGGATTTCTATCATCATTATAAAGAAGATATCGCATTATTTGCCGAAATGGGCTTTAAAACTTTCCGCCTATCAATAAACTGGGCTCGTATTTTCCCAAATGGCGATGATAAAGAACCAAATGAAAAAGGTCTTGCTTTTTACGATAGTGTGTTTGATGAATTATTGAAATACAATATCGAACCTTTAGTAACACTTTCTCACTATGAAACACCATTAAATCTAACTTTGAAATATAATGGTTGGGCGGATCGTCGAGTTATTGGCTTTTTCACTAACTATGCAGAAACCGTTTTCAAACGTTATAAAAACAAAGTGAAATATTGGCTAACTTTTAACGAAATTAATGTTATTTCTCTTAGCGCATATACTGGTGGTGGGGTACTTTTAGAGGGAGAAAAAAATCCGTTAGAAGTTTCTTATCAAGCGGCGCATCATCAATTTGTGGCGAGCGCACTTGCTACAAAATTAGCACATGAAATTATTCCAGAAGTACAAGTTGGGTGTATGCTTGCTCGTATGGCAACATATCCAGCGACAAATAATCCTGATGATATTTTAAAAGCGCAATATGAGAACCAACAAAACCTATTTTTCACAGATGTTCATGCTCGTGGGGAATACCCAAGCTTTATAAACCGTTTCTTCCAAGAAAATAACATCCATATTGTAAAAGAAGTTGGCGATGATGAAATCTTAAAAGCGCACACGGTGGATTTCATCTCCTTTAGTTATTATATGTCATTATCTGCAACAGCAAGCCCAGAAGGAGACCGTTCTTCCGGAAACTTAATGGGAGGCGTAAAAAATGAATATCTTGAATCCTCTGACTGGGGCTGGCAAATTGATCCTAAAGGTTTGCGCTGGACTCTAAATGATCTTTACAGTCGTTATGAATTACCACTTTTCATTGTAGAAAACGGTTTGGGAGCATATGATACTGTGGAAGCGGATGGGAAAGTTCATGATGATTACCGAATTGACTATTTACGCAAGCATATTGAACAAATGAAAGAAGCCATTGCTGACGGAGTAGACTTAATTGGTTACACAAGTTGGGGACCAATCGACTTAGTTAGCGCATCCACCAGCGAAATGTCAAAACGCTACGGCTTCATTTACGTAGACCAAGACGACTGGGGGAAAGGAACCTTAGAACGCTCAAGAAAAGACTCTTTCTTCTGGTATAAAAAAGTGATTGAAACCAATGGGGAAGATTTAGATTAATATTAGAAACAGCCTTGATTGATCGAGGCTGTTTTTTTATAATTGGAGTGAGATAGAAAAGTGAATTATTTCTGTTTTTAGAACTAAAATGGAAGAATTTTAACAAATAACAAAAAAATCAGAAAATAAAGTTTGAAATAATCGATTTTTCATTGTGGGCTATGATTTCTTATGCTATAATTTTTTTGATGAATGAAGAGCGAACTAAAGGGAGGAAACAACATGAAAAAAACACGTGTAGCATGGACAATTATTATTGCTGTAGCTGGCTTACTTATTTCTATAATTAGCCTATCTGTAACAGTAGCACAAAATAGATATAATGTTCGAGGAGTAGATTCAAGTTACCAGTGGAAAAGCTCATTTCAAAAAAATCAATCGCTGTGTGCAATTGGTACAACCAAACATTGGACAAAAGGCAGTGTATATTATGGTGTGAATCAGAAATATGGAACAACAAAGACAAAATATAGTATCTATTCTAAAAAAGCTAATAAGGAATATAAGTTGATGTATGGTGAGGGCTATACATCAAGAAATAACACATACTACGGGGAATATTACGGGCATTATGCAGGAGGAAAAGACAAATATTCATATAAATTAGAAAAAAGAAATAATAAGAATGTGAAATCACAATTAGTTGTAGACTTATTTGTGATTTAGCTACAACATGGCTCTTCATTCATCTAGAAAATAAAAGGATAAATTAATATGAATATAACTAAAAACGGAATATACATAATCATCGGTGCAAACGGAGCAGGGAAAACGACATTAGCCAAAAAAATACTACAAGCTAATAAAAGCATTTGCTGCATGATGAAACAAGATGATAACCAAATATTAGAGCATGATACAGTTTTGAAGAATATTACGATGAACGAGATTCCAGAAAACCGGGTTATCGATTTCTTGAAAGAGCATCAGTTAGAGTATTTATTAACCAAAAAATCTAAATTTTTAAGTGGTGGCGAAAAAAGATTAGTTAATATTTTAAGAGCTGTTCTATCAAATCAAGAAGTATTGATACTGGACGAGCCATCCAATGATTTAGATATGGATGTGTTTGCAAAAGCGAAAAATATCATCTATCAGGTAGCAAAGTCCAAAATAGTCTTGTTAATTACACATGATGACCGTTTTGCGAAGTACGATAAAAAATTAGAAATTACAAAAAATAAAATTTATGATACAACTGAAAAACAATTTGTGAATGATATTCATTTTAAAAAGGAAAACCCAAGCGAGCGAACCATTAAAATAAAACCTAGAAAAACGTATTTCTTATATATTTTTTATTTATTATGTATGACGATTTTCGCTGTTTTTTTAGTAGACTTATTAGTAGCAAATAACGAAGAAACAAAGCCTATAAGCAAGAAAGGTGTATATCAACTCGCAACACTCTACAGCGCTAATGCGTCTTCTTATGACAATACCGAAGCCATTAATACAATACTTATACAATCAGCGACTAAATGGAATAAAACGGAATTTTTTAATGAGGAAAATCGCGTTAATGAAGATGAGTATTATGAAGAAGCAATCGACTTGAAAAAAGATACCTATCAAGAATTAATCTATTTAGAGTTGTATAATCCAGAAACAAGAGAGTTCATGAATGTTCAAGTATTAATGATGGAAGAATTACGCAAAGTCTTAAAGCTTAAAGAAAACCTAGAATTTATTAGTGGTGATGAAAAGTATTATGAAAATAGTAAAAATCCATTTTTTTATGTAGCAAATAATGTTGTATTAACAGAAGAGCAAATAGCCGAAATAGAGGCGTTGGGTTATAAGTTTCAACATAGTGATACCTTGGAACCAAATCAAATAGAAGTAGACTATAATCCCAATGTATATTCGAAAGTTTTGGCAAAAATCAATCAACAAGACACGTTGGTAACAGAAGTTCGTATTAAGCTAAAAGAAAAAGATTCATTTTATAATTTTTTAGAAGAAAATAAATTATACGCTAAAAAAATGTTTATTAAAGGCTACGAACCCGAGTTATTAAATGCAGAAGTCAATAAGTACAACAATGCAATCATGTTAATAAAAAAAATAGTGATTTTTATTAGTTTACTATTAATACTGCAATTAATTTTACTATTTATGTATGAGGTTAATTTTAAAAATAGTTATGGCACGTTAGCTTATTATGGTTACAATAAAAAAGAGTTACTTCAATTTAGGAAAAAAACTTATTTAACAACACAGTTTAAAATTTTTTCCATTGTTAGTACACTTTTTTATATTTTGACGATGTGGATGTTAGTTCATTCGTTTATTATCGTAACAATTATTGGCGTGACAACTTTATTCTACGTATTTGCGTATATCATCATCCCTCTAACTATTAAATACAACATTAGAAAGGTAATCCTATGACTAAAACAAATAAATTTAGTATTTTTTCTATCAAAAAACCAGGAATATATACCATTACCGGAAGTAACGGAAGTGGAAAAACAACTTTTATTGAAAACGAATTAAAGGGAAATACTGTAAAAGCAAAAAATGTAGCTTATTTTGCGCAAAAAAACTGGAAATATAAAATAACGGTAGAGAAATATTTGCACTTTCCAGAAATAAATCATGAGTTAGTAAAGAAGTACTGTGAGGCATTGTCTATTGATAGTTATTGCTTAGATAAAGATATTCAATCATTAAGTGGTGGAGAATTTGTTAAAGTAGAGTTAGTTAGAACACTATCTTTAGACACTCCAATACTTGTTTTTGATGAGCCAACTAATAATTTAGACAATGGTTCCACGGAGATACTAGCTAACATCTTAAGCGAATTATCCAAAACGAAAATAATCTACTTAGTGAGCCATGACACACGCCTCGAACACTTATTTGATAAAACGATTCTGATAAATAAATCAGAAGTAGAAGTTTCGGCTTTACTTGAATTAGAAAATAGTAGCATACCAATAAAGGAAAAGAATGTAGTAGCAAATGGGAAAATGATTACTTATTTAGTAACATCAAAATTTAATTTCTTGATGTTGGCTTTTATTGTTATAGTAACAATCTTACTAACTAATGTTGTCTCCAATGTTATTGCGAGCTCGGTTCCGATTGAAGACGATCTGGCAAGTGATTATAATTTCGAATTATTGGATATTGCGGAGAATTATTCCAGATATTTTGCTATTGAAATGACGGATAGTGAATTAGAAAACAAATTCCAAGAACCTAATTCTCTCTCTGCAAACGAGTTAATAGAACTGCAAAATAAAAAATATATGGAGAAAATATATGTGGTAGATGAAGGTTATACAAATGAGCTTACTTTAGATAATTCTAAATTCGAAGTTCTTGCACTTCCAGAAATAATAACTGGTTCTCCTAATTATATAAATGCTTTCCCAGTCACTAAAAGGCATCTAGTCAAAGGTCGTTTGCCAAAAGATGATGCTAAAGAAATTGCCCTATCTTATGCGCAGATTAAAAAATATTTTAATGATAATGTAAGTGAAGAATCGGCTATAGGGAAAAAAGTGGAATTTGAAGGGGACTCTTATGAAATAGTGGGGATTGTTAACGCTCCAGTAGCGGCTATTTCCTACTCAAGCCAAATGCAACAATATGGTGCGGTGGAGGTTACAGATAACTCTTCTGAGAAACTAAACAACATATTGTTAAAACTTGAAAAGCAAAACTATGATGATCCTGATTTCTATATTATTCTCATGAAACTAGCTGATAAAAATCAACAAGAACTATTAACTTATTTGAAAAAACATGGACCAAGCTATCAATATAGTTCTAATTATATATATGATGAATTGCAATTATCTTTCTACAAACAAAACTTAACAAAAATCATCCTTATAACAGTACTTTTCTCTCTAATAGTATCTGCATTAATTTTCATCTTTGGAAGAAAATCATTTAGCTTAATTAATGGATTTTTAAATGATATGTCCAATTTGAATTTTAAACCTAAAAAGAATAAGCGTTTCATTTATTTGATAATGCTGTTAGACTTTTTGGTGTGTGTACCTGCATTTTTAATAGTGAGTCGACTTATTATCGGGCATAGTATCGGTATGTTAATGGTGCTTCCAGCGCTAGTAATTTCATTAATTATTTTTATGATAACACTACTATTTATGAATTATAGGGATAAAAAGAATGATTTTAGAAATCTATAAAAGTTGGGTTGTTGTGCTCGTATTGCACGAATTAACACATATATTCTTTGTGATTCTTTTCAAAGGAAAAATAGATAAAGTAATTATTGGAAACTTTATTTTCCTTCGTATCAAAAAAGTGGCTATTTCGCCGATTATTATCAATTGTTCGGTGTCATTTGAAGAGGATAAAAATTGGGGTTTGGGAAAACAAGCGTTGATTTTACTAATGCCAGCTGTCGTTAACTTAACAATGGGGATCTTTGTTGGGTACAATTTTATCTTCATAAAAATTTTCAGTTTATTTATTGGTATAAATTCATTGCTACCAATTCCTTACTTACAAACAGACGGTTTTCTCATGTTTGAAGAACTTAAAAAATTTTATAAAAATCGTAAAAAAGGCTAGTGGTAAGTTTGCTAGCCTTTTTTACGATTTTTGCTCTGTTTATTTAAAGAAAAAAAGGGAAGACTTAGAGTGAATACTAAAGAAGGAAGGCGAAGAAATGGAACGACAACAAAAGCTACAAATTTTAAAAGACATCATCAATATTAACTCAACAAATGGGCATGAAGAGCAGGTAGCGAATTATTTGCAAAAATTGTTAGCGGAGTGCAATATTCAATCTGAGAAAGTTCAATATGACACAGACCGCGCAAGCCTTGTGAGTGAAGTGGGTGCAAGCGGAGGTCGAGTGTTAGCCTTTTCTGGACATATGGATGTTGTTGATGCGGGAGATACTTCTAAATGGACTTTCCCACCTTTTGAAGCAACAGAATCGGAAGGGAAGCTCTATGGTCGTGGTTCTACTGATATGAAAGCCGGTCTAGCTGCGATGGTTATTGCGATGATTGAACTTCAGGAAGAAAATACCGAATTAAATGGTAAAATTAAATTATTGGCAACCGTTGGAGAAGAAGTTGGGGAATTAGGTGCGAGACAACTTACAGAAGAAGGTTATGCGGATGATTTAGATGGAATGGTTATTGGCGAACCGAGTGGACCTCAAATTGTTTATGCACATAAAGGTTCTATTAATTACACAGTTAAATCTACTGGTAAGAATGCGCATAGTTCTACACCAGAATTTGGTGTAAATGCTATTGATAACTTATTATTGTTTTATAATGAAGTGGAAAAATTCACAAAATCCGTTAATGTAACCAATGAAATTTTAGGTGATTTCATTCATAACGTTACAGTGATTGATGGCGGAAACCAAGTGAATAGTATCCCAGAAAAAGCTCAACTACAAGGGAATATTCGCTCCATTCCAGAGATGGATAATGAAACAGTGAAACAAATTTTAGTGAAGATTTGTAACGAACTAAATAAACAGGAAAATGTGAAATTAGAATTAATATTTGATTTTGATAAACAACCAGTATTTAGTGATAAAAATTCAAACCTTGTAAATGTTGCTAAAAGCGTAGCAAAAGATATTCTTAAAAAAGATATTCCGTTACTTGGTATTTCTGGAACAACAGATGCAGCAGAATTTACTAAAGCGAAAAAAGTATTTCCAGTGATCATTTTTGGCCCAGGTAATGATACGCCTCACCAAGTAAATGAGAATGTTTCCATTGATAATTATTTGGAAATGGTGGATGTTTATAAACAGATCGCAGTAGAGTTTTTAAATAAATAAAATTTAAACAAATAATAAACAGGCCAGCAAAATAATTGCTGCGCCTGTTTTTTTAGCTGGAAATCTAGGTATATTACTTGCTTTATCAAAGGTTTAGTACTAAACTAATGATATTGGAGGGGAAGAAACATGGTGAAAAAAGAAGAACGGTTGGGTGTTTTGTTATGGTTTCGATTGAGTCGTTTTTACAATCAAAATATGAAACTGACCAATCAAAATTTGCGTGAAACTGGTATTTCAACAGCACAATTCGACTGTATAGCTCAGATTGGGTTAAAGGGTGAAATTACGCAACAACAATTGGCGGAAAAGCTAGTTGTAACAAAAGGCAATGTAACGCAACTCCTTACAAAATTAGAAGAACTTGATTACATCGTCCGAACGAAAGCAGGACGTGAAAAATATATTACGCTAACAGAAAAAGGCAGAGCTTGTTATATCGAAAATGTTCCTAAACAAGAAGCTTTTCAGCAATCTCAATTCGATAAATTATCTAGAAAAGAACAAAAAGTATTGCTTCAACTTTTAAAAAAATTAGGAGAGTGATTTTTTATGAAACTAGCAGGAATTCATCATGTGTCTGTTTTTACAGCAGATGCACGTGCAAACTTTGATTTTTATACAAAAATAATGGGACTAAGGTTAGTAAAAAAATCAGTCAATCAAGATGATCCCTATACGTACCATTTGTATTATGGTGATGAAATAGGTTCGCCAGGGACAGCGCTAACATTCTTTGAGGTTCCTAATATGACAAAGAATCATCCATCGCGCAATAGTATTTCTGGGCTGAGCTTACGTGTACCAAGTGATGAAGCATTAAAATATTGGGATAAACGTCTAGATGAAAAAAGGATTTTTCATAGTAAGCCAATTGATCAATTTGGACGTAAAATTATCCGATTGAAAGATACTGACGGCTTACCAATAAATCTGATTTCTGATGAAACTAGCACACAAGTAACAACTGTTTCCAATTGGGAAGATAGTCCAGTACCAGCTGAATATGCTATTCGTGGACTAGGACCGGTTTACTTCTCTGTTTTCAAAAAAGAAAAAACAGATCGGTTATTAACAAAGGTGCTAGGATTTGAAAGAATTGGCGCATATGAAGCAGATGATAAATTAGTAACGGTATTTAAAACTGGAGCTGTTGGGATTGGCGGGGAAGTCCATGTTGAATCAGCTCCAGACCTTGAGCCAGGCAATCTAGGGGCTGGCGGAATTCACCATGTAGCGTTTCGGGTACCAACAGATGGGGACTTAATTGGCTGGACTGAAATGATTCAAGATCTTGATTATAATAATTCTGGGTATGTAGACCGTTTTTATTTCCACTCGCTTTATTTCCGTGAAAGTAATGGGATATTAATTGAACTTGCAACGGATGGTCCTGGATTTCAAACAGATTTCACTAAAGAAAAAGGCACATACGTTGACCTACCGCCACATTTAGAAAATCGTCGAGAAGAAATTTTAAGACATTTAAAACCATTAGATACTAATAAATAATAAAGAAAACCTTGAAAATATGCCTATTCATGATACAATTTTATCAGAACGTGTAATTAGGAGGCAGGAATTTGGCAGAGGGTTTGCGAACAATTTATTTTGTAAGACATGGCAAAACTGAATGGAATATGACAGGACAAATGCAGGGATGGGGAGACTCACCGCTTGTTGCAGAAGGTATAGACGGAGCAAAGGCTGTCGGTGAAGTTTTAAAAGAGACACCGTTTGAGGCAGTTTATACTAGCACAAGTAAACGTACAAAAGATACCGCTGCTTATATTTTAGCTGACCGAAATATCGAAATTCGTGCACTAGAAGAACTAAAAGAAATGAGCTTTGGAACATGGGAAGGCGTTACTGTGATGGAGCTAGATGAGAAATATCCGGAAGAACGGGCAAAAATTCTCCATAGCCCAGAAACCTACAGTGCAGAAGTAAATGGCGGGGAAACTTACTATGAGCTTGCTGAACGACTGCTACAAGGGGTAGAGAAAATCATTTCAGAAACGAAAAGTGGAAATATTTTAGTCGTATCTCACGGCATGGCGCTTACTTTATTATTATATTTGCTTCAAGATGGAACAGTGGAAGATCATCGTAAAGAAGCACCGCGGATTTTAAATACTAGTATTAGCGTTGTAGATTATGAAAATGGTGAATTTACACTTAGAAAATTAAATGAAGTTGGACATTTGGATTTAAAATAAGCTAAATCTTGGACATTGCTCAGATACGGGCATGTCCTAGATTTTTTTAAAATACTAGGATAGCCAAAAAGGGAGAACGAATACATATGAAAAGAATTGTCAAAATTTTTCTACATTATTTTTTAGGAATTATCGGAATTATTTTAATTAGCTGTGTACCTGCGATTTTTAGCAAAATAACATCATGGTCATCTGGCACTTATTTAGAGGCACTTCAGTCAATTTTTACGGCAATTATGCATCCGTCTACATGGGAAATTACTTATCAAGGAAGTGTGGAAATTTTTCATGTATCTTTAATGGATTTTATTACGGGCCCTTATGCGTACACAATGAAAATTATTCTAGCTAGTTTACTGATTTCATTAATTATTGCTTATTTGTTAGTAATTCTGACTTTTCGAGGTCCAAAATGGTTGAGAAAAGGATTAGCTGGTTTTTCATCACTTCTTCAAGCCTTTCCAGATTTTTCTTTTATTTTTCTCATTCAAATGTTGGTCGTATACATATATCAACAAACAGGAATCTTTACATTAAATTTTTATAGTCTAAATGGAGAACAGATTTATGCGGCGCCAATCGTCTGCCTATCAATTATTCCAACCGTACTATTTTATAAAATGATGATGTTATTAATGAAACATGAATGGCGTGCGGATTATATTGAATTAGCACGTGGAAAAGGATTAACCAACACAACAATTTTACTTCGTCATGCGACACCAAATATGGCACAAAGCTTATTTTATCAGTCCAAAACTATTATTTGGTTTATTTTAAGCGCTTATTTAATTGTTGAATTTTTATTTGGAATTGAAGGGGTGCTATATTATTTATTAGCAGGCTTTAACCCAGTAAATACCTTTTTAATATTAGCCTTAATTTTCACGCCGTTTTACTTTTTTTATGCATTAGTTGATTTATGGCTTAGTCGCGGGAAAACAATCACTAGTGAGGCTATTACACGAATTCCGCTACACTGGAATAGTTTCCAAAAAACGGTAGTGGAAAAAGGAGACTATAAGAGCAAATGGCGAAAATCAGTATTAATGATGCGTAAGTGCTTAAAGCGACCATCCTTTAGTATTCCATTCGCAACGCTTAGTATTATTCTTCTTATAAGTTTAATTTACGGCTTTATGGGTGACACGATTCACACGTTAAAATTTATTAGTGATTCATCAGGGCATGTAACTGGAATGGCGCCATTTAAGCCCAATGGGGAAGTTTTGTTAGGAACGGATTCTGCTGGAAATTCGATTCTGGATCAGTTATTAGTGGGCGTCAAGTATACGTTAATTAGTGCAGTTCTGATTGCTACATTACGTGTTGTTATTGGCTATTTTTTAGCAGTCCCATTAGCATTTTTCAGTAAACCTAGAACAAGAAATTTTGTTCAGAGTGTGGCGGATGGCATGCATTATTTACCATTATCACTTTTGGTTTTTATTGTGATGGTGAATGAATATATTAGCTATTCTGGTGTATTTGAGACAAGTTTATTTACGAGAATTGCTTTTCAAGTGTTAATTATGGTCGTTATCGTTTTACCCATTACAACCAATCGAATTAGCAGTGAGATTTCGCAAGTCTTAAAAAAAGAATTTATGTTAAATTCACTCGTTTTTGGTGGCAATGCCAGATGGATTTTAACAAAACATGTTAATCCGCAAATTTGGTCTAAATTAATTTTGGTATGGTTAGAACAATTGGTGCAAGTGTTACAAATGTTCGTTCATTTGGCGATTTTAGGGATTTTTATCGGCGGAGCAATTAAAGGGGCGGATGATGGTATACTTAATCCGGTTATTCCAGAGCTATCAGGGCTAATTGCAAATGCTAAATTTGTTTTCGCAAATCATCAATTTTGGATTATTATACCGCCATTATTATTATTTATGCTACTGATTCTATGCTTCCAAATGATTGCAAGTTCACTAATGAAAATGGATGAAGATAGTAAAAAAATCTAATGCATATTTTTAAGAACATAAGTGTCGGCACCAAAGCAGCGAAATTAAAAATAGCACCTATTTGTTAATATAATATGCTAACAAATAGGTGCTATTTATGTTGGTTTTAATGGATTTGAAGAAGGTTTTATGATGCTAAAAAGCGTTGGATAATTAAATAACTAGCACCGTATAAGATGGCTTCTTCTCCTAAATGTGAATCTTTAATTTCAATGTTTTTTGATGTAAATGAAGTCAATTTGGCTTGAATTTGATTTGTGAAAGTCGGAATATGTCGTGAAATCTCACTATTAATAAAAATAATTTCAGGATTATAGAGTGCAGTTAAGTTTTGGATACCCATTGCTAGATAGGAAATCATATCCTGAATGATAGCTATCGCGATGGGATCTTTTGTCATATAAGCATGACATAAATCAAGCACACCTGCATTTTCATTTCCAGATTGAAGCCGGTATAAATCGAGTGCATTTTTTTCGGAGGCATAGCACTCAAGACAACCACTACTGCCACAGGGACATCTGCGTTCACTTTCGGGAAAGATAGTCATATGCCCGATTTCGCCTGCATATCCGTTAGTGCCAGTGTACAACTGATTATTTAAAATTATACCACTACCAATACCTGAGTGAATGCTAATACTTATTAAATTTTGATAGTTGATTTCTTTTGCATGGTCAGATACAGCAAGTAGATTTGCTTCATTTTCCAAGTAAATAGGGCATTCAAACCGCGTGCTAAGAGCATTTTCAAAGTCAAGCCCAGCTAAATCATAGGCTGGAGTAAAGTAAATTTTATTATTTGAAACAATCCCATGTATAGCGACTAAAATACCAATGATGCCATGTGGCGATTTTGGTAAGTCAGCAAGAAAAATATCTAGTTTTTGAATAATTTCTTGAACAATAGTTTCTCGATTAATTTGAATAAAGGAGAGAAGTTCGCGTTTATATGGCGTCCCATCTAGGCGTTGTACCATAAAATCGATATAATTA
Source organism: Listeria immobilis (assembly GCF_014322845.1). Classification (NCBI taxonomy): domain Bacteria; kingdom Bacillati; phylum Bacillota; class Bacilli; order Caryophanales; family Listeriaceae; genus Listeria; species Listeria immobilis. The sequence goes on from NZ_JAASUA010000011.1 coordinate 52,581, forward strand.
TAGCCAATATCAATACTGACAGAAAAACCTGATTTTGCATTTAGCTCAAGCATAATAGGCTTTCTACCACCTTGACTGGTACTATCTCCAATACCAACTTCATTAATTAATTTATGAGTCATTAATTTTTTCACTATATCAGAAATAGTTGCTTTATTTAAACCGATTGTTTCTGCTAATTCAGCGCGAGAAAGAGGCCCATTGTTAGCGATTGTTTGAAGTACAATCCGTTCGTTGGATTCTCTAATTTTTGCACGATCAACAAACATATAGTTCCCCACCTCTCTAATGTTATTCTAGCAAAAAAGCTTGACAAAAGAAATAGAATTATTTATATTATTATTAAGTTAGTTAGTTTATCATGCTAACTAATATAGAAGCTTGTGAAAAATTATTAATAGGAGGGAAATCAATGAAGTTTACAGATGGTATTTGGCTCGTTAAAGAAGGGTACACAATTCATAATCCGAAAGAAGTTTTTGATTACAAAATGAAAGCGGATTCAATTTCTTTGTTTACACCGTTTAAAAAAATCCAAGCACGTAATGATACGTTAAACCTAGGTATGTTAACAGTTAACCTAGAATCCCCACAAGAAGATATTTTGAAAGTTACTTTAAAACACCACGATAATGGTTTGAAAAAAGGCCCGGAATTTTCCGTAAAAAAAGAGAAGCTGGATTTGGAAATAGCGGATTCAGAAGGGAAAATAGTAGTTTCAACAGGGCGTTTAACGGCAGAATTAGATAAAGATAATTATAAAATCTCATTTTTTGGAAATAATATTCCGTTAACAACTTCTGATATTAATAGTCAAGCTTATATTGAATCTGAAAGCGGTTCATTTATGCGTGAGCGCCTTAATTTATCAGTAGGAGAAAATATTTACGGTTTGGGGGAACGTTTTACTAATTTTGTTAAAAATGGTCAAACAGTAGATATTTGGAATAAAGATGGCGGAACTAGTAGTGACCAGTCTTATAAAAATATTCCATTCTTTATTAGTAACAAAGGATATGGTGTTTTTGTTAATCATCCTGAACATGTTTCGTTTGAAATAGGGACAGAGCATGTATCAAAAAATCAATTTAGTGTGGCTGGTGAAGAACTTGAATACTATATTATTTATGGTCCAACAATGGAGGAAATTATTCATAAATATACTGATTTAACGGGAAAACCAGCACTTCCACCAGCTTGGTCATTTGGGCTTTGGCTTAGCACTTCATTTTGTACTGACTATGATGAGGAAACGGTTAATCGTTTTATTGATGGTATGAAGGAACGAGATATCCCGCTGGAAGTATTTCATTTTGATTGTTTTTGGATGAAAGATTTTGAATGGTGCAATTTTGAATGGGATAAACGCGTATTTCCGAATCCAGAAGCAATGTTAACACGTTTAAAGGAAAAAGGACTTAAAATTTGTGTTTGGATTAATCCTTATATTGCGCAGAAATCGGCATTATTTTTAGAAGGAAAAGAAAGCGGTTACTTTATTAAAAAGAAAGATGGTTCGGTATGGCAATGGGATTTATGGCAAGGTGGTCAAGCGATTGTTGATTTTACAAACCCAAAAGCAAAAGCATGGTATTTATCTAAACTTGAAGCGCTGATAGATATGGGAGTAGACGCATTTAAAACAGATTTTGGCGAGCGTATTCCAACCGATGTGACTTACTTTGATGGGTCCGACCCTGAAAAAATGCACAATTATTATGCCTATCAATATAATGAAGCGGTATACGAATTATTAGAACGAAAAAAAGGGCGCGGTGAGGCAGTTGTGTTTGCGAGATCAGCATCAGTAGGAAGCCAAAAATTCCCAGTCCATTGGGGAGGAGACTGTTTATCCACATATGAATCAATGGCGGAATCACTTCGCGGAGGATTATCATTTATGCTTTCAGGATTTAGTTTTTGGAGTCATGATATTGGCGGATTTGAAGAAGGTGCAACCGCAGATATTTATAAACGATGGACACAGTTTGGGCTGCTATCATCACATAGTCGCTATCATGGCAATGTAGAGTATCGAGTTCCTTGGATTTTTGATGATGAGGCAACAGAAGTAACAAGGAAGTTTACAAAATTAAAGTTACGTTTAATGCCTTATCTATATCGTCATGCTACACAGGCACATAAAACAGGTATACCGATGATGCGTCCAATGGTGATGAGTTTTCCAGAGGACTTAACTGTACATACACTTGATCGTCAGTATATGTTGGGAGATTCTTTACTTGTGGCACCGATTTTTAATGCTTCTGGCGTTGGAGAATTTTACTTACCAAAAGGAAAATGGACAAATATTTTAACAGAAAAAGTGTATGAAGGAGAAAAGTGGTATCAAGAAACACATGATTATATGTCATTCCCACTTCTTGCAAAAGAAAATAGTGTGATTGTTATGGGCGAGAATGATCAGCAGGCAGAGTATGATTACACTAAAAATCCGGAAATTCACATTTATGGATTCCAAGGAAAAGATCTTGTTACCACACAACCTATTTTCTCTAAATCAGGTGAAGAAGTAGCTAGCGTACGAGTAAAAAAAGAATCGAATACTATTACTGTTGAAGTGGAAAATATCGAAAACTATACACTTGTCTGGCATAAAACAAACAGCGCTGAGGTGGAACAATTTAAAGGGACTCAAATGCTTCAACTAAAATAAAAGAAGAGAGGTAGTAAAATGGAAGCAATTAAAAGCATAGAAGAGACTAAAACACTTAAAGCAATGGTTCCATGGAAAGAAAGAATTAGTTATGGTTTGAGTGATACAGCTTGTAATCTAGCATTTCAAGTTATTGCAACTTATTTAATGTTTTTTTATACAGATGTATACGGATTAAGTGCAGCGGCAGTTGGAACTTTATTTTTAGTAGCTCGTGTTATTGATGCGTTTGATGGACCGCTTATTGGGATAATGATTGATCGAACTCATACAAAATGGGGCAAAAGTAGACCGTTTTTCTTGTGGTTTTCCATCCCATTTGGCTTGATGTGTGTGTTAACGTTTATGACGCCAGATTTTTCTGATGGTGGAAAACTTGTTTGGGCCTATGTAACATATATTTTAGTTGGTGTTTTCTATTCTTGTGTAAACTTACCTATTACATCTATCTTACCAAGCCTAACCAACAATCCGAAAGAACGTACTATACTTGGAACTATTCGCCAGTTTGGTGGAACTTTAGGTCAAATTATTGTAACGGTCTTTACGCTTCCAATAGTGGCATTTTTAGGAGCGGGAGATCAACAAAAAGGTTTCTTTCTGACAATATTACTATTTTCCATTGTAGCTGTAATTTTACTTTTAAATACATTTGTGAATACAAGAGAACGGGTAGCAAATGTTCAAAAAGTTGTTCGGCTTAAAGACAGTATTAAAGCTATAAAACGCAACTGGCCATGGGTAATTATGATTTTAATTAATTTTATTTACTGGATGGCAATGACAATGAAGAACCAGACAACGATTTATTTCTTTAAATATAATCTTGGACGGGAGGATCTGGTTCCAATTATTATGGCACTTGCTTTTGGTTCGTTACTTACACTTCTTTTCACACCGACAGTTGCAGGGAAATTTGGTAAACGGAATACAATGGTTATAGGTCTTATTTTAGCTATAATAGGACAAGTAATTATGGGGATAGGCGCACATAGTTTGAGCATTGCGATTATTATTGCAGGAGTTATTGTGAATGCGTTTGGAACTGGCTTTATTTCAGGACTACTTTCGGTTATGCTTGCTGATACTGTAGACTATGGCGAATGGAAAAACGGTGTTCGCGCGCAAGGACTTTTAACTTCCGCTTCTAGTTTTGGAGCAAAATTTGGTATGGGAATTGGCGGAGCTTTAACGGCAGGTATTTTGGCAAGTGCGGGTTATCAAGCCAATCAAGTACAGACAGCTTCTTCGCTTCAGGCAATTGAATTTAACTTTGTTTGGCTTCCAATTGTTGGCTTTTTAATTGCAAGTGTGGCACTTTTCTTCTACCGTGCGGATAAACAAGAAAAAACTTATTTAGTAGAATTAGAGGAACGAAATCGTCAAATAATAGAAAATAAAAAAGAAAACGATTAAAGATATTAAAAAAGCCTACTGAAAAAGAAACTCGCTTCTTTTTCAGTAGGTTTTACTTTATAGGGTGTCCGGTTGTAATTCCTTTATAGATATATCTAACCACAATTCATACCAAGCAAGAAAATCTAAACGGTCTTCATTGCCAAAATAACCATCAGGATAAATTCCATTAGTATTACATCTATCATCAACCCATATTTCTCCGTATGATTCACCATGAACAACTAAATTTATCGAAACACCACATCCGAAGTTAGCAATTCTTAAGAGACCATTTGCGACCGCATCTTGAAAATAAGCATCTTCCCAAGCCTGATAATCTTCTTCTGAGATATTATCTGCATCTACTGGAAGATTCCATGCCTCTTTATGAGGAAACGGTTGACTTAAGTTTTGCAAACCGTAATTTGCTTTTTTGTAATCTAATGAAGCAAATACGCCATCTTCTAAAGACTCTAAGCCATAATAAGGTCCAGTCCCGCCATTACCAATCTGTTGCAAAAACATTCGGTAACCAGAGGGAAGGGTTATTTGGTGTGATTTTTCGAATTGGCTGATAGAAACCTCTGATAATGGTGCTTGGAGCTCATAATTATGAGAGTCAGCGCCGAATAAATTTTTATTGGTATCAAGGGTTTTTAATGTAGTGATTTTGGCATTAATTCTTTCGAGAGTATCTTGGTTGCTAGTCATACGATTATAATTCTTCGCCATTTGTTTCGATTACTTTTTTATACCAGTAATAACTTTTTTTCGGAATACGTGTCATTGGTGCATCATCTTCTACATCACGGTCAACATAAACAAAGCCGTAGCGTTTTTGATAGCCGTTTAACCAGCTAAGAAGGTCAGTGAAGCTCCATGTGCAATATCCTAGCATATCAACTCCATCACTGATTGCATCGCGAATAGCGGTAGCATGAGCGCTTAGATAGTCGATACGATAATCATCATTTATTTCTCCGTCCACTAGTTTATCAAATTCACCTAAACCGTTTTCGGTGATTAAAATTGGTAGCGCATAGCGGCTGTTAATACGACGAAGCGCAATTTGTAAGCCTTTTGGATCAATTGTCCAATCCCAGTTCGTTGTTTTTACAAAAGGATTCACTACTTTTTTATAAACGCCTGGTTCGCCTGTTTCTTTTGTGCTACCTTTTTTACCAGTGAAGTTCATTTCGTTGCTTTGACCAACACCATCAAGTGGATTGTATGCAACAGTGGCGGATTGGTAATAATTGACTCCCATAAAATCTGGTTTTGCAGAGGCAAGTAATTCCATATCGCCTTCTTCAATAACAGGAGCAATATCGTTTTCTTCTAAATACTTCCAAACAGCTTTTGGATAGCGACCAAATGCATACATATCCATCCAGAAGTAGCTATTTAATTCTTCTGCATCATCTGCTGCTTGAACATTTTTAGGGTCAGTATCGATTGGATAATGAGGTGTGTAAGCGAAACTTGGTCCAATTTTTCCATCAGGAACGATTTCATGGAAAGCTTTAATAACACTTGCATTAGCTAAGTTAGCAATATGGTTTACTGCGTACATTCTTTTTGGATCGCTTACTTTTGGTGGATGAAGTGCTTGACCATAACCCATACCAACGAAAATATTTTGTTCATTTAAGGAAATCCAATATTTTACACGGTCACCATAACGTTTGAAAAGTGTTGTTGAATAATTTGTGAAATCTTCAATAACTTGACGAGATTCCCAACCGCCATATTCATCAAATAGTGCCTGCGGAATATCCCAGTGATAAAGCGTTACAAGTGGTTCAATATCATATTTAAGCAATTCATTAATTAAGTTATCATAGAATTGTAAGCCAGCTTCGTTTACTTCTCCTTTACCATTTGGGAAAATACGAGTCCAAGCGATGGAAAAACGGTAAGCTTTTAGTCCAGCTTCCGCCATTAGTTTTACGTCTTCTTTATAACGGTGATAATGATCTACTGCTACATCACCATTGGTACCTTTAAAAGTGGTTCCAGGAATGCGGACATACTCATCCCACACAGATTTACCTTTGCCATCAGCGTCCCAGGCACCTTCAATTTGATAAGCTGCAGATGCAGAACCCCATAAGAAGTCTTTTGGGAATGGTGAACGTTTTTGATGTTCCATAAAAAATAACCTCCATTTAAAACGATTTTTAATAAAAAACTCTACTAATATATTTTAAAGTATATTCTTTTAAAAAGATAGTTAAAAAGCGCAGATTTGATAAGGGAAATATGTTTAGATAGCAGAAAAAGCGAATTTCTAGATGCGCTTTTTCTACGGATTCCTACATGTTATAATAATTAGGTAAACAAGTTTATGGTGGTGTGCCAACCTTCTTCATTAGAAAGTAGGTGGTGCTTATGTTGTTTTTTTGCGTCGCCTGGAAAGGATAAACGTGTGACTGTTTTCGAAAGTCTTACGCTTATGATTGCTTTTGCAGTCTTAATCGTGACAATTATGAACAGTAAAAACGACAAAAAATAAAATCCACCCATAAGCTTGACGGCTAGGTGGATTTTAAAGAATCTAATAAGGCTGTCACCATCTTAAATGGTGTTTGCACTGTAAGGGAGTCATGTTGACGCATGGCTCTCTTTTCATGTTTTATAATAACATATTTAGGCGATGTTAACAATAAATCTAATTAAGACAAAGTGCTAAATTTATTTATCAAGCACAAATTTTTGGATGGCTTTGGCAACACCGCTATCATTGTTAGAGGCTGTTGTATAATCAGCTAATTCTTTAATGTGTTCTGGTGCATTGCCCATTGCGATTCCAAGCCCAGCGAATTCAAGCATTGTTACATCATTTTCTTGGTCGCCGATACAGATAACTTCACTTTGCTTTATGCCAAGTTTTTCAGAAAGCTCTCGTACCGCATTACCTTTACTTGCATCCCGGTTAAGAATTTCTAAGTAAAACGGCGTGCTGCGGACTAAATGATATTTCTCTTTAAATGTTTCAGACATTTTTTCCATACCAGCCTCCAGTTGAGGGGCTTCTTCAATAAACATTGCTTTAGACATAATAAAATCATCAGGTACATTTTCGATTTCTTTAAAAATAAGTTGGCTACCAGTAAGGTATGCTTCAACAATCGTATATTTACCAATTTCTCGGTTAGGTGTATAAAGAGCATTGCTATCAAAGAAATGCATGTGTAAGTTACTATCTTGACTCACTTGATAAATTTCTTCTAAGTCTTCTTTGCCAAGGGTTAAGTGAGAAATAACCTCTTTTGTAAAAGTATCTTGAACAAATGCGCCGTTAAAACTAATAACATAGTCGCCTTCTTCGCGCAGTTCAAGGTCAGTTAAGTAATTCTCTACGCCAACAAGTGGACGACCTGTACAAAGCACGACTTTTACACCTTTTTGTTTGGCGTGACGAATCGCGTCTTTTACTTCGGTCGTTACCTTATGATCATCTGTTAGCAGTGTTCCATCAATATCAATCGCAATTAATTTATACAATTTCATAGCTCCTTTTCCATTATAAACTCATTCTAGTATAGCATAAATTCAACTGGATTTCTGGCTATCTATTGAAACAACAAGGAATTTATGGCATGATGGATTTGGAAACTTGATACAGAAAAGAGTGGAATAATGAAACGTAATTATCACGTGAAGTTCTTAACCGAAAAAGATGTTGCCCTTGCAGAAGCTGTTTGTGGTGCTTCGGAAGATTATTATTTAATAGGACAAGGTAAACCAGCATCCAAAAGTGATGCACTAAAAATCATTACAGAAATTCCAAAAGGAAAGACACGCTTTGATAAATTTATTCTTGCTGTGTTGGATGAAAATAAACAGCCAATTGGTTTGGTGGACATTGTATCTGATTATCCAAGAAAAGGTCGTTGGTTTGTAGGGTTACTATTATTAACTCCAGCAGCTCGTGGGAATGGTCTTGGAAAAGTACTTCATCAAACGATAAAAGAATGGGCGAGTGACGGCGGGGCTGATTCGCTTGCGCTAGGAGTTCTTGCTGAAAATAAGCAGGCAAGTGGCTTTTTTGAACATTTAGGCTACACAAAAGAAGAAACAAAAACAGCAACATATGGTGAAAAAGAACATCAAGTGGCTATTTATACATTAGATATTTAGTTAGAAAAGGAGACTGCATTTGGGTAAATATTTAATAAGGAAGTAAATATACTTATTGTGAGTGACATCAAATAAATAGGATAATGTATAAAAGCATTAAGTGATGGATTTTTATCCTGAGCTTAATGCTTTTTTTATTATAAATGGGATGTTAGACTCTGATTTTATTCTTGATTGTATTGATAGTCCTTCTAAGCTTGCAATCAAAGTAAGACAATGGAGTTGATAGATGTATACTTAAATTTTAGGGTTGGAGTGATGAGTATGATACGCAAAATCATAATTAACAATTTAGCGACGTACAAAACACCTGTGGAAACAATGGTAGTCTTTCTACTGCCATTGCTAACTTTTTAGGAGGATATGTAATTTTAACAGATTCTTCAATAGAAAAATCCGCAAAAAGACAGAGATTCTATGCTATAAAAAATTTTAGCGATCTTTCTGATGTTCCAGGAGTATTTACATCAGGTGAAAATTTAAAAATAAAACAAGGGGAACTAGCACAAATAATAACTATTATTTAAGCTGATTTTTCAGTATTTATTATAGATATATCGTAATAACAATACATTTGCTTATTAATAAGTAACTCTCATTAAGCTATATTTTACCTTCCTATTGTTCTTTCATTTACTTCAAAAATTAATTATTGATTTCTTGGTAAAGTGCCTTTTTTATTTAGTTTTGTAACATTTAATTAGCTTATTTTTAAAAAGTTTTCTAACATTTTTTTTACTGGCGGACTAGCACTTTCTAATAGGTTTTGTGCTTTCATTTTTAAGTTATCATTTGAACTTATTATGCTCTTATATTCTTCTGAATCAAATGACCTCAGTGAATCTATTGCATACTCAACAACGTCATCACTATCACTCATTAAACTTAAAAGGAATGTCAAGCCATTCATTCCTGCATCTTCATCAATACAGTAAGCTACTCGTATTTTCCATAAGTCACTTTTAGCATCAATATTTTTATACATTTCTTCCCAATCACTTTGAGTAAAATTATTCAATAATTCTTGTGCTTGCATATAAGCATAGTCATACCAAAAGTCTTCTGATGAATCTTCATTAATAAAATCTAGTAAATAACTATCCAATTTTTCAAACATCCTTTACACTATCCTTTCTAAATCTATTTTATTGAGTCAAATCCTGGAGTGGGTTTTCCCCCAACAGGATAGCCAGAAATTATTTCATTTCCTTTTTTAATTACATCAATTTCTACTCCATTAATTTCCCCTCTGTGAAGCGTTAAACCATCACTGCTCCTTTGTCCAATGGCCTTGGAATTACTAACTTCATGAATAGAGTCAATAATATTTTTATCTGACCAGTCGTCAGGAAACACTGTGCTTGTTTTTATTTTTGAAATATTTCCATCTGAAAATTGTTTGGTATATTTTATAAGTTTAGTTCCATCTGGATTTACTTTTATAGTTTCCGTAGCAAAATTTGAATTAGAATTATTGATGCTTGGTGCGTGCCCTCCGTTAATTCCATTTGAAGTTCCTTTACGTTGTCCCTCTAAAATTTTAGCCTCCATCTCAGGTGTTAGGGTAGATTTAGCCCCACTGGCTTTCTCCGTACTCTTTCCTACATCTTTCACCTTGTCTGCTTTTTTATGGAGCTTATTTAGGTCTTCTATACCTTCAGCAACAAATTTAAACCCTTTGGCCCCATATTTTCCTATTTTAATAGGTGGAATGATAAATAACAAGGACAGTCCTCGTTCGCCCCATGATAGCTTGTCTCCGGTTATCGGGTCTTCACCTGTCATAACTCTAACACCGTCTCCTAGCGGTGTAAAGAGGTCGGCTATTTCTTTTATTGCTTTCACTGGGTCAAAGTTTTTCGCTTCGGCTTTCATTGCTTCTGCTTGGGCTAGCATTTTTCCTAATCCACCATCTTTTCCTGCCCATTTATCATGTTTTACAGTGAATTGAATATCGTCTTGGGTTAGTGTGCGGCCATCTTTGGACCATGCCCATATGTATGTCCCGTTTCCTAAGTCTATTCGTGTATAGGTTCGGCCCGTCGTGTCTGGTTCTTCTTGTGCCTCTTTTTTCTGTTGAAAAGCTCGAATGGTATTTGCCCATGCTAGTTTTTCTTGACTTGGAATCATAAAGGTACCCGATGTTGAATTCCAAGCGGTCTTTGTTTGAGCCAAGCCTTGATCAATCGCCTGTTTCAAACTCGCGATTTCGGAAAAAATACTGGGCGAACTTGCGTGAAAGGCGATTAATTTTTGAAGCTTTTCTTCTAGTTCTTGTTTGCTCGTTTGATACGCTTCCTTTAGAGCCTGATTAAATTGTAGCTGCATGCGCTGATCTGTTTCGGATAACGGGGATTGCCTCACTTGATTCTCAAGGTCATTCGCTTGGTGGATGAGTTCATTGACTCGTCGTATTTGTTCTTCCAGTTCGGACTGTTTGAGATCCCCATTGTCCACTTCACTTTGATAACGTTCTGGGAATTTTTTAACAGCTGCTTCGGTCGCTTCTGTTAATAAAATCCCTCCCTGCACAAGGGGGTAAAGCACGGTGCTGTAATAAGTTTTGGCCGAGTCATATGCTTTTCCTTTTAAAAAAGGTTCTAGCGTAAACTGACTAATCGCCTGTTGGAGTGCTTCATAGCCTTCTAAGTGTTGTTGGCAAACTTGGCTTGTACTCGTTGCTTGGGCTTTGGATTTTGATACGTACATATCGATACTCATGTTTTTTCCTCCCGTTGCATGTATTCGTATCCTCTCTTCTTTTGTTCGGCGTCCATTCTCCTGTTCTTATTATATCATTCACAAATGGAAACTCTAGGAAAAACATGGAGCAAGACGACTAAAAACATTTATGATTGGCGTATTTTTTTTGCATAAAAAAAGCCCTAACAGTGACGTTAGGAGCTCAAAGTAAATGAGAAATTGCTATTAATTTAATGTAAACTTCCAGAAATCGCCAATTAGGTAATAGAAAATCTCACCAGCACTGTCATTGTAGTTAATTCCCAAACATTTTTTTACAATCTGAAGAGACCGTATTTATAGCAGTCTTTTTTTAACGTGTTCGATCGTTTTTAGCACACAAAGCAATCATATTAATTTGCCATTTTGCGTCTACTTTAGTGATAATACCCAAAGCTTTTAACTCTTTTAATTGTGAATAGAAAAAAGCTTTAGAAAGTGTACAGTAGTTTTTGATAAGAGTAGTTGTAATGGACTTAGGTAAAGTGGCTACTCCGTCGATTATATCTATATTTAATAGGTTAACAATCGTTTCAAATGCAAAGGCAAGCTGATTTTTTTTATTTTGGTATTGTAAAAGTGATTTGTAATACGCATGCATGGCAATTGTTTTCATGATTGTGTACTGAAAGCTAAAATTTTCCGGGAAAAGTGAAAGGGCAAATTCAATATCTTTTTTCTGATAAATTACTATCTCGCATTCAGTTAATGTTTGGCATAATAAAGTAAATGGGCGATTGTCAAAAATAGTATAGTAACCCATAAAAAAATTATCATTAAAAATAGAATAGATTTGATTTTTTTCATAATCAATATATCCTGCTATAATTCCAGTTTTAAGCAGGTATAGACAATCTTTATTTTCCAATGCTAAATCATTCAATATGGTATTCGCCGGAACTGTTATTTGAGTGGATTCAAGTTTGTATTGCTCCATCATGTGGATAAATTCCTCATGGTTAAATGGAAAAGCCATTTTTTCGTCTCCTTTAAAACTAATGATTAAAATAATAGTATAGCACTGTTTTAACAAATGGAATGACTAAAAATAGACTTTAAAAATGGTAGTATCCTCCCAAAACAGCTTAATTTAAAATTAAAGTGTGACTATTTTCCGACTTTATAAGAAGAGCCATTTCCGGTTACAACAATGGTTTTGTTTTTATTGGTTTGGTAGATTTTCGCCTTTGCCTTTGTTAAGGTTCTAACCGTTTGTGAGTTTGGATGATCATATCCATTTTTACCAACACTAATGATTGCGTATTTAGGTTTTACAATATTAACAAAAGTAGCGCTAGTGGCGTTTTTGGAGCCTTGTGTACTAACTTTTAATATATCTGCCCGTAATTTCTTTTTCGCTTTTATCATATCTTTTTCAGCTTTTACTTGTGCATCACCAGTAAAAAGGAAAGTGTTTCTTTTGTAAGTTACATGAAGGACAGCACTCCAATTATTTCGATCTGTTTTCCCGTAGGACTTAACGGGACCAACAAATTGTGCTGTTACACCTTTTACAGGTAACTTTAATCCAACTTTGGCATTTTTGATGGTTAACCTTTTCTTTTTAGCAGTATTGACAAAATTTTTATATGCTGCAGTAGTATTAGTGGATTTAGGTGCATAAAGACTTTTGACTTTGATGCTATTCATTACTTCTGGAAGCCCACCAATATTATCTGCATCCGGGTGAGAAGCAATCATGATTTCGATATCTTTTACTTTTAATTTTTTTAGATAATTAACAACGGTTTTCCCTTTACCTTTGTTTCCGGCATCGATTAAAATATCTTCACCATTTGGAGCTTTAATATAAATAGCGTCCCCTTGACCTACATCGATGAAGTGCACTTTAATACTTGGTGCGGCAGCCTCTGCTTGCATGGAGCTAGGAATAGATATTCCAGTCACTAAAGCAAAAACAAGCAAAATGTTAACAATTCCTTTTTTCATCCATATCCCTCTATTCTTTTAAATAAATTCTTTTAAAAACTTATAAACCCCATCTGCTTCGTTGGTGTCTGTAATGTTGTTTGCTGCGGCTTTAACGTTGTCGCTTGCGTTTTCCATTGCAACTCCGATACCGGCATATTCTAGCATACCGATGTCGTTTTCTCCGTCTCCAAAAGTGATGATTCTTTCACGTGGAATGTTGTAATGTTTTCCGAGTGCTTCAACAGCCGTTCTCTTATCAGAATTAGCAGGTAAGATTTCTAAATTATTATGATGAGAAGAAAGAACGCGAATCCCAGTTGCTCCGTTCAAGGCAGTTCGAACAGCAGTTAAGCGAGAGGCATCTTCTTCGGCAACAACAATAGCATTTAAAAAGTGATGTAAATTTTCATCAAAGGCTCCGGAATCATTAATTGAAACCAGTGAAAAACGATCATGACCAGTATCTAGTCGACTTTTGTCAGCAAGACTTTGGAAAAAAGCAGGTGGCTCCTTTGTATAAAATAATGTATTGGTAGAAAAGAAAAATAATGGTAAATCAAAATCACGCATAATATGATAGGTATCACGAATGGCTTTTTCTTCTAAAGTTGTTTTAAGAAGCGGTTCATCTCGAATCGCGGCATAGGAACCATTAGAAGCAATAACGTGACCGGAATTGCTCACTTGTAAGCCAACTTCACGTGCGGAACGATACATCCGGCCAGTGGAAATGGAAAAAATATGACCGTCATTTTCTAAAGTTTGAATTAAATCACGTGTTTTTTCTGATACGGTTTGATCCGAGCGTAATAAGGTACCATCAATATCAGAACAAATTAAATATTTTTTAGTCAAATATAATCATCCTTTTTAGTTAATAACTTAAGTATACCATGTACGAACGGGAATAGTTATTATGATACAATAGAATTATACATAATTTTTAACATTAAATTTGTTTGAAAATATAAGTGTAAGGGGTTTTATAATGAATAAACTTAATTGGGCAATTCTTGGTCCGGGTTCGATTGCGCACCAATTTGCCGAGGGAATGAAAGGCTTAGACCGTGAAATTTATGCAGTAGGGGCTAGAAATTTGGAGAAGGGCCAAGCATTTGCCGAACAATATGATATTAAAAATGTATATGATGACTTTGATAAAATGCTTGCTGACCCAGTGATAGATGTGGTTTATATTGCAACGCCGCACTCCAATCACTATGAATATATTATGAAAAGCTTGCAAAATGGTAAGCATGTGCTAGCGGAAAAAGCAATTACAGTGAGCAGTGCCGAATTGGATGAAATAAGTGCGCTTGCAAAAGAAAAAGGCTTAATTGTCAAAGAAGCGATGACGATTTTCCACATGCCACTTTATAAAAAATTACGAGAAGTGGTTAATTCGGGCGAAATTGGCAAATTAAAACTTATCCAAGTTGCATTCGGAAGCGCAAAAGAAAAAGACCCAAGCAACCGTTTTTACAATATGGATTTAGCGGGTGGAGCGCTGCTTGATATTGGTACATACGCGTTAAGCTTTGCGCGCTATTTCTTAACGGAAGCTCCAAATGAGATATTAACAACGATGAAAAAATTCGAAACGGGTGTGGATGAGCAATCTGGCATTTTGCTTAAGAATAAGGAAGAAGAGCTTGCAGTCGTGTCGCTATCTTTCCGAGCAAAAGTGCCAAAACGTGGAATTGTTGCTTGTGAAGAAGGGTTTATTACTGTCGACGAATACCCGCGTGCAAGCCGAGCAACTGTGACTAACACGACTACAGGAAAAGTAGAAGAAATTGTTGCTGGTGATACGGATAAAGCGTTAGAATACGAAATTACAGCAATGGAAGAAAGTATCTCTACAGGAGAAAATCCAACATCCGAGTTAACGAATGATGTTATTGCGATTATGACGGATGTTAGAACACAATGGGGTATTAAGTTTCCGTTTGAAAAATAAGAAAAGCCAGCCGTTAAAATTCGGCTGGCTTTTCATTAGTATTTTAGTCTGTCAAATTATCTTCTGTTACTGGATCAAAGAAGTGAGATTTAGACATTTCAAATGCAAGTGTAAGTACTTCATTTGGTTGGTGTTCAGAGCGAGCATCAACACGAGCAACAAATTCATGTGTACCAACACGGCTATGAAGCATAAATTCAGCACCAGTTAATTCAGCTACAATAGTAGTTGCTTTGAAAGTATAACCTGGGTTTGCTTCAATCACAATTGGTTCATCATGGATGTCTTCAGGACGAATACCGAAAACGATTTCTTTACCGTCGAATCCTCTATCTTTAAGAAGTTTTAGTTTGCCTTCTGGTACAGCGATAGTGAAATCATCACCGATAAAGTGGGTACCTTCTAAACGACCTTTGAAGAAGTTCATTGCGGGACTACCAATAAAGCCGGCTACGAACATATTTACTGGATGATCATACACTTGTTTTGGTGAACCAACTTGTTGGATAACACCATCTTTCATAATAACGATACGAGTAGCCATTGTCATAGCTTCTGTTTGGTCATGGGTAACGTAAATCATTGTAGTATCTAATTGTTGGTGTAGTTTTGTAATTTCCGCACGCATTTGGACACGTAGTTTTGCATCCAAGTTGGAAAGTGGTTCATCCATTAAGAATACTTTGGCATCACGAACGATTGCACGTCCTAAAGCAACACGTTGACGTTGACCACCGGAAAGTGCGCTTGGTTTACGTTTTAAGTACTCTGTTAGACCAAGAATGTTTGCTGCATGTTCAACACGTTCTTTAATAGCATCTTTTGGCATTTTACGTAATTTTAAGCCGAAAGCCATGTTATCATATACAGTCATATGTGGGTAAAGTGCATAGTTTTGGAATACCATTGCGATGTCGCGGTCTTTTGGTGCAACGTTATTCATTACTTTGCCATCAATGGATAATTCCCCTTTAGAAATTTCTTCTAGTCCAGCAATCATACGTAAAGTAGTAGATTTACCACAACCAGATGGACCAACGAAAACGATAAACTCTTTGTCGTCGATTTCTAAATTAAAATCAGATACTGCTGTTACTTTGTTATCATATATTTTATAAATATGTTCTAGTGATAATTGTGCCAACTAACTTCGCCTCTTTCTATTTTTTAACTTGTGTCTATTGTATATGAAAACGCTTTACAAAAACTATGGCAACCTGCACAAAGAAAATTTTCATCCATTGGGCAACTTGCTTAATTACCAAAAAACGAAAACGATGTAAAGTGACAAAAGACCTTTTATGTGAAGAAAATTTCATGTTATTTAATTCTTTAGTCCCAATTACAAAAAAACCTCAGATATCATTATAAAAAAACTTCATCTTGTGTTATATTATTAAAGCAGGCACAATATATAGTTAGTGAGGGATTATCATGTACGTGGAACAACTTAATGAACAAATGGTAATAAAAAGGGATGGCCGTAAAGCAAGTTTTGACTTAATTAAAATTCGTAATGCGATAGAAGCATCTATGAAGGCAATTAATTTAGAAGATGAAACTTTTTTAGAAGAGGTTTTGCTTGAGGTTGTAAGTGAATTACCTAACAAGGCAGATATGACCATTGATGAAATCCAGAATAGCGTTGAAAATACTTTAATGAAATCAACGTATCCAGATGTTGCGAGGGCTTACATAGAATATCGTCACGACCGCGATCATGAGCGCGAGAACATCACAGACATGCACAAAAGTGTAGAAAAATTACTACAAAAAGACAAAACAGTCGTCAATGAAAATGCCAACAAAGATGCAACTGTATTTAACACCCAACGAGATTTGACAGCAGGAGCCGTAGCCAAAAGTTATGCATTAAAATATATGCTGCCAAAACACGTATCCAATGCCCATTTAAAGGGAGAAATTCATTTTCATGATTTAGATTATAGCCCGTATCATGCAATGACAAATTGTTGCTTAATTGATATTGAAGGTATGCTATCAAAAGGTTTTACAATTGGAAATGCTAATGTAGAAAGTCCGAAATCCATCCAAACAGCGACAGCACAAATTGCACAAATCATCGCAAATGTAGCTAGTTCGCAGTATGGTGGTTGTTCTGTAGATAGAATTGATGAAGTATTATCTGTTTATGCCCGTTTGAATTTTGAAAAGCATAAGAAAGACGCAGTAGAATGGGTAGTTCCGGAAAAACAAGAAGGATATGCAGAAGAAAAAACGCGTAAAGATATTTATGATGCAATGCAAAGTTTGGAATATGAAATTAATACATTATACACAAGTAATGGTCAAACGCCATTTGTGACTTTAGGGTTTGGGCTTGGTAAAGATTGGTTTGCACGAGAAATTCAAAAAGCAATCCTAAAAGTTCGAATTGGTGGTGTTGGGAAAGATAAACATACAGCTATTTTCCCTAAATTAGTATTTTCGATTCGACGTGGAACTAATTTAAATGCTGCTGACCCTAATTATGATATTAAACAATTAGCGCTAGAATGCTCTTCTAAGCGGATGTATCCGGATGTACTCAATTATGATTCGCTCGTTCGTTTAACCGGTGATTTTAAAGTGCCAATGGGTTGTCGTTCATTCCTACCTGCGTGGACTAACGAGAACGGGGAACATGTAAATGCTGGTAGAAATAATCTTGGTGTTGTAACGCTAAACATTCCACGTATTGCTATCCAAAGTGGTGGAGATAAAGAGCGTTTCTGGGAAATTTTCCATGAACGGATGAAAACAGTCAAAGATGCACTTCTTTTCCGTTTAAACCGTGTACGTCAAGCTCGTCCAGAAAATGCGCCAATTTTATATAAGTATGGTGCTTTCGGTAAACGACTGCAAGATGGGGAAAATGTTGATCAACTTTTCAATAAAGAGCGCTCGACAATTTCTATTGGCTATATCGGATTGTATGAAGCGGCAACTGTGTTTTATGGTGGCGAATGGGAAGGCGATACAGCTGCAAAAGATTTTACACTAGATATTCTTAAAGAGTTAAAAGCTTATGCAGATAACTGGAAAGATGAATATGGCTATTGGTTTAGTGTCTATTCTACCCCGAGTGAAAGTTTAACAGATCGTTTCAATCGCTTAGATAAAGAAAAATACGGCGTAATTAAAGACATCACAGATAAAGACTACTACCAAAATTCATTCCACTATGATGTACGCAAAAAAATTACACCATTTGAAAAAATTGATTTTGAAAAAGACTACCCAGAATATTGTTCAGGCGGATTTATTCATTACTGTGAGTATCCAAAAATGGTTCATAATACGAAAGCGCTTGAAGCAGTGTGGGATTATTCTTATGATCGCGTAGCTTACCTTGGTACTAATACGCCAATTGATAAATGCTATGAATGTGACTTTGAAGGAGAATTTGTACCAACAGAAGAAGGTTTTAAATGTCCAAGTTGCGGCAATACGGATCCTGAAAAAGCGGATGTTGTAAAACGCACATGTGGCTATTTAGGAAACCCGATGAAACGCCCAATGGTACATGGACGTCATGTGGAAATTAGTAATCGTGTAAAACATATGGAGAATTTAGGTGAATAATCCAAAACCGTGTGAATGGAAGTCGACTGAATTATCCAGAGGGTATATAGCTGACTATAAAGCATTCAATTTTGTTGATGGGGAGGGCGTACGGTGCAGTTTGTACGTATCTGGATGTCCTTTTCACTGCGAAGGTTGCTACAATAAAGCTGCGCAATCATTTAAGTATGGTAAGCCTTATACAAAAGAATTGGAAGATGTTATTTTAAAAGATATTGGGCATGAGAGTGTTCAAGGATTGACGCTTCTTGGTGGGGAACCATTTTTAAATACGGCCACTTGCTTATCTGTTGTGAAGCGAATCCGTGAGACCTATGGCGAAACGAAAGATATCTGGTCATGGACAGGTTATACTTGGGATGAAATGATGCAAGAAACGCCTGATAAACTAGAGTTGCTTTCGTTAATAGATGTGCTTGTCGACGGACGATTCGAACAAAAATTATTCGATCCAAATTTAGCTTTCCGAGGTTCTAGCAATCAACGAATTATTGATGTACAAAAATCACTTAATCAAAATGAAGTAGTGCTTTATCAGCTATAAAAATAAGCAGAAATCAGATATACACCATTTTAAAATGACTGTATACAATGATTTCTGCTTATTTATCGTTTAATATAACTCAGGGCGTCTGTCTGTGAAAATAGGAATAGTTCCTCTTGTTTCTCCAACTAAATTTAAATCAATTTCGGCATAAATATTACCTTCGTCTTCATCGCCATGCGCAACAATATTTCCAAGAGGGTCAATAACGAGCGAATGACCATTGAAGTGATTGTTAGGATCTTCTCCAACTCGATTTACCGCAACTACAAAGGCTTGATTTTCAATTGCGCGGGCGATTAAAAGCTGTTCCCATTGAGTAATTCGTTCGACAGGCCACTGGGCAGAAATAAATAAAACCTCAGAGCCTTCAGAAGTATGTTTGCGAATCCATTCTGGAAAACGAATATCGTAACATATAAAACCAGCGCAAGATACCCCATTTAATCTAAATAAGTTTGTGTCATTCCCAGCCTCTAAATATAAATGTTCGTTCATAAGTTGAAATAAATGAACTTTCTTATAGGAAGAAAGCAGGTCACCGTATTTATCAAACGCATACATAGTATTGGAAAATTTACTTCCTTCTGAGATGGCAACGGAGCCGCCGATAATGGCGATTTGATGTTTTTCGGATAGATTAGACAAAAATTCTTTCGTACGATCTCCGTTTAAATCAGCAATGCCCCCTAATTCATTTAAAGCATACCCTGTGTTCCACATCTCTGGTAAAACAGCGATATCAGCTCCCTTTTTTGCAGCTTCCACAATCGCTTTTTCTATCCGTGCATAGTTTGCATCTGGATACTTAAACGTTACATCCGTTTGACATAATGCCAACTTCCACATGTTCTTCGCTCCCTTTTTTCCCTTTTCTTTTAAAAATAACATAAGCTTGGTGATTGGTCTATTTTCGACCACCTTCACCAAGCTCTAGGTATGGATTTAATCCTTTTTTAAACGTCTAGCTAAGAAATTACCAAACGATTGTAGTGATTGAACCATAATGATTAAAATAATAATCGTTGTGAACATAACAGCAGCTTCATAGCGTTGGAAACCATATTGATAAGCAATTGTTCCAAGACCACCAGCACCAACAAGTCCTGCCATCGCTGTAGCACCGATAAGTCCAATTGTAGCGATAGTTAGCCCAAGTACAATACCCGAGCGAGCCTCACGAATAATAACGCTCCAAATGATTTTTGGTGTAGAAATGCCCATTGCTTGATAAGCTTCGATAACCCCTTTATCTACTTCAAGCAGTGCGGACTCCATTAAACGTGCAATATAAGGAGCTGTGAAGACAACAAGCGGCAAAATAACCCCTTGAATACCAATCGTCGTCCCAACAACTGCACGCGTTACGGGAATCATCAAGAATAATAAAATAATAAACGGTAAAGAGCGTAAAATATTAATAATCCAGTTTAAAATACTATAAACAACAAGATTTTCAGTTTGACCGCCTTTACGTGTTAAAATCAAAAATACACCAAGCGGAAGACCAATAGCTAAGGCAATAACAAGCGTAATGCCTGTCATTATTAACGTTTCTAGAAAACCTTGCCAAAGAATCGGGCCCCATTCTTCAATAAATGAACTCATAGCAACTCGACCTCCTCAACAACAACGCCAGATTCCTTTAAATAAGCAATTGCTTTATTATATTCTATTTCGTCCCCTTTTAAATGAACGAGCAGTTTTCCGAGTGTGCCGTTTTTCAAATGATCAATTCCGCCAGCTAAAATACTAGGAAGAACATCAAATTTACGCGAAACAAGTGCAAGTGCAGGTTCATCCGCTTCAGCCCCAATAAAGTGGAGGGATACAAGTTTTCCGGTAGCAATATATTTTTCTAGTAAATCTTGAGGAATATCAAAACTTGCCTCAGAGCCAACAAAACGTTTGGTTGTTGCATGCTTTGCTTTAGTGAAAATATCTAGGACAGTTCCTTGTTCCACTAAATGACCGTTTTCCATAACAGCAACACGATCACAAATGCGTTGAATGACATCAAGTTCATGAGTAATTAAGAAAATCGTGATGCCTAGTTCAGCGTTAATTTTAAGTAATAGTTGTAAAATTGCTTCCGTTGTTTCTGGATCAAGAGCGCTTGTTGCCTCGTCACTTAGTAAAATTTCTGGCTCATGTGCAAGTGCTCTTGCAATCGCCACACGTTGTTTTTGACCGCCAGAGAGCTGGCTTGGAAAATTATTTCGTTTATCTTCTAAGCCAACAATCGATAAATATTTGTCTACACGTGACTTAATTTCTTCTTTTGGTACTCCTTCAAGTTGGAGTGGTTTCGCAATGTTTTCATAAACGGTGGCAGTCTTAAGTAAGTTATAACCTTGGAAAATCATCCCAATTTTACGACGCGCTATCCGTAAATCTTTACTTGAAAGGGTAGATAAATTCTTACCGTCAATCAAAACGTGTCCTTCATCTGGACGTTCAAGTAAGTTAATACAACGAACGAGCGTACTTTTTCCAGCACCACTATAACCAACAACGCCAAAAATTTCTCCTTTTTCGACTTGAATAGATACATTTTTAACGGCTTCTACTGTTTTCCCATTAACGTTAAATGTTTTTGATACTTGATGTAATTCAATCAAAATAAAACAACTCCCTAAAATGCAGGTACAACAGACCCATTAAATTCTTTTTCAATAAATTCTCTGACATCATCAGAATGGTAATATTTTTCGAGTGTTTTTACTACTTCATCTTCTTTGTTTTCAGTGCGAACAACAAAAACGTTTGGATACGGATTGTTTTCTGTTGGTTCATTGTAAATAGCATCTTCATTAATAGAAAGCCCAGCGCCCATTGCAAAGTTTGTATTAATAGCTGCGGCTGCTACTTCATCTAATTGTGCAGGGATTTGTGAAGCCTCAAGTTCCACGATTTCTAAATCTAATGGATTTTCAGCAATATCTTTTTTCGTTGCTTTTTCTTCCACGCCATCTTTCAATTTAATAATACCTGCATCTTCAAATAATTTTAAACCACGATATTCGTTACTTGGATCATTTGGAACAGCAATTTTGTCCCCTTTTTTCAAATTCTTTATATCTTTAATGTCGTTTGAGTAGACGCCCATTGGAAAGGCAACTGTTTTAAAAGCTACGTCTAGTTTGTAACCTTTGTCTTTCTTTTGTTGCTCTAAAAATGGAATGGTTTGATAGTTGTTTGTATCCAAGTCACCATCGTTTAGAGCTGTATTTGGTGTATTATAATCATCAAATGTTTTGATTTTGATTTCAAGACCATCTTTTTTCGCTAATTTTTGAACTTCTTCAGCAATTTGTTGGTGTGGACCAGCTGTTGTACCAATAGTTATTTCTTTCGTGCTTAAAGCTTTATCATCACTACCGCCACCACACGCAGCTAATCCTAAAATAAGGCTTGACGCAAGTAAAATTCCTAACCCTTTTGTTAATTTTTTCATCTTTTTTCCTCCCTAGTATGTTGATTATTTATCCAGATTTATTCATGAAAGCAATAAAAAACTTCTCTATTTAGAATAGAGAAGTGGAAAGTCGAACATATCCAGCTCCTCTTATCTACCAAAATGAAATCTACCATTTTGCTGGAATTAGCACCTTCACTTTACGCTTTAATAAAGTTGGGTTGCCGGGCTTCATAGGGCCAGTCCCTCTGCCGCTCTCGATAAGAGAAAATATTTTAGAAAAACCTGTTATTTAAAAATATACGCATTTTCCTTCAATTTGTCAATCGTTTTTTAGGTGTTTAAAAAAACAGACTGGACAAATACCTCAGAAAACTTTACTATTTTAATCAATGAAACTTATAAAGGACGGGTGTAAAATGAAAATTTCCAAACGTTTACAAAATTTACCAGAACAGTTTTTTTCTAGCCTAGTAGAAAAAGTTGGAAAGAAAGTGGCAGCTGGTCATGATGTTATTAACTTAGGCCAAGGTAATCCAGATCAGCCAACACCCGATCATATTGTTGCGGCACTTAAAGATGCTTCTGAAAAGCCTAATAATCATAAGTATTCTTTATTTCGTGGAAAGTTCGAATTGAAAAAAGCGGCCGCAGATTTTTATGCACGCGAATATAATGTAACTATTGATCCGATGACCGAAGTAGCAATTTTATTTGGAACAAAAACAGGATTAGTTGAATTGCCAATGTGTATTATGGATCCGGGTGATGTGATGCTATTACCAGACCCTGGTTATCCCGATTATTTGTCAGGAGTGGTTTTAGGAGAAGTTCAATTTGAAAGGATGCCTTTAATCGCAGAAAATCATTTTCTACCTGATTTCACTAAAATTCCTGCTGAAATTGCGAAAAAAGCGGAATTAATGTACTTAAATTATCCCAATAACCCAACTGGCGCGATTGCTACAACTGATTTTTTTGAGGAAACAGTTGCTTTCGCTAAAGAAAATAATATTATAGTTGCGCATGATTTTGCTTATGGTGCAATTGGCTTTGATGGTCAAAAACCGATTAGTTTCTTGCAAACTCCTGGCGCAAAGGGAGTCGGAATTGAATTATACACACTTTCGAAAACATATAATATGGCAGGCTGGCGAGTTGGTTTTGCGGTTGGAAACAAAGAAGTTATTGAAGCAATCAACCTTATTCAAGATCATATGTATGTAAGTTTATTTCCAGGAATTCAAGATGCGGCTATAGAAGCTTTAACAGGTGATCAATTGTGTGTCCGCGAATTAAATGCGCGCTATGAAAAAAGACGCAATGCCTTTATTGCTGCATGCGAAAAAATTGGTTGGAATGCAGTTGCTCCAGCAGGTTCCTTCTTTGCTTGGATGCCAGTTCCCGAAGAGTTTACTAGTAGCCAATTTGCAGACTATTTATTAGAAGAAGCGAATGTTGCTGTAGCGGATGGAAGTGGTTTTGGGGAGTTTGGCGAAGGATATGTTCGTGTTGGACTTTTAATAGAGGAAGCTCGTTTAGAAGAAGCAATCACCCGAATTTCAAAATTACATCTTTTTGACAAAATTCCGCAAAGTTAAAACGCTGTCGTGACTTACTTTAAGATAAAAAAGCCTGTAATAATTCAGATAATTAGAGGTATGTGTTATAATTAGTTAGGTAAGTCTGTTTTTAATGTTACTAGTTTATAAAGATGAACCAAATGGGCTGTATTTAACAACAAAAAAGTATAAAACTAAACTATCTGTCCCGGTATAAACCGGCAAAATCCATGAATGAGAGGACTGTAAACTAATGGCAGAAAAGAAAATTCTTGTAGTAGATGATGAAAAACCGATTGCTGATATAGTTAAATTTAATCTAAATAAAGAAGGATTTGATGTATATTGCGCCTATGATGGCGATGAAGCATTAGAACTAGTTGAGGAAGTTCAACCAGATTTGATTCTACTAGATATTATGCTTCCAGGTCGTGATGGTATTGAGGTATGTCGTGAAGTTCGTAAAAAATATGATATGCCAATTATAATGGTCACAGCAAAAGATTCCGAAATTGATAAAGTTATTGGGCTAGAACTTGGAGCAGACGATTATGTAACCAAACCTTTTAGTAATCGTGAATTAATTGCGCGGGTAAAAGCTAATTTACGCCGTCACAGTCAAGTGAGCTCAAGTTCTGCAGAAGAAGAAGAAAATAGTGAAATAGAAATTGGTTCGTTAATTATTCATCCTGACGCATATGTTGCTTCTAAACGTGGTGAAACAATTGAACTTACGCATCGTGAATTTGAATTGCTTCATTATTTAGCGAAACACATGGGTCAAGTAATGACGCGAGAACATTTACTCCAAACTGTATGGGGTTATGATTATTTTGGTGATGTTCGGACGGTTGATGTTACTGTTCGTCGCTTACGTGAAAAAATCGAGGATAATCCAAGCCATCCAGCATGGTTAGTTACAAGACGTGGTGTGGGCTATTATTTACGGAATCCTGAACAAGAATAGTTAAAGCTTGATAAGCGGTTGCTAGAGTGTAAAAACTTTAGCAATCGCTTTTTTGGGTATATCCGCTTACTTAGTTCTTTTTTTATAAATAAATCGACCCAATTAACATTAAAAATCGTATGTCTCCCCCTGAACATATGGTATACTAATTTAAATATATTACCCCGAATAGGAGTAGAAAGACTTATGCATAAAATGAGATTTTTTCAGTCTGTACAATTTAAGTTAGTTATTATGTATTTGCTACTAATTATTGTTGCAATGCAAGTAATTGGCGCGTATTTTGTTCGTGAGCTGGAAGGACAACTGGAGAAAAATTTTCAAGATTCCATTACAAATAGCATTACTTTACTTGATTATAACGCTCGGGAAGAAATTTTGAAAAATAGCGATAATACGGTAAAATTACAAAATGATATTCGGGAACTATTAGTCGATTATTCGCGAGCAAGTAGTAATATCGTTGAAGTTAGAATAGTAGATAACAAAGGGAAAATTCTTGGTACGTCTAATTTAAATAACCAAGGAATTGTTGGGCAAAAAAGCAATGATCCACTCATTAAGCGAACATTATCGCTTGGAACAGCTTCAGAAGATAAAATCTACAGAGATGAATCTAATAAAAATAATCGCGTTTGGGTAAATGTTTCCTCTATCAAAAACAAAGGTGAAGTGATTGGGGCTATTTATCTTGTTGCGGATATTGAGAGTGTTTACCAACAAGTAGACGATATAACAAATATCTTTATTACTGGGACATTGATAGCGATGATTATCACTGCAATTCTTGGTATTTTACTTTCTAGAACCATCACAAAACCAATCATTGAAATGAAACGACAAGCCTATGCTATGGCACGTGGAAATTATAGCCGTAAAGTAAAAGTGTATGGTGTGGATGAAATCGGCGAACTGGCAGATTCATTTAACACATTAACAAAACGAGTTCAAGAAGCGCAAGCAATGACGGAAGGGGAACGTCGCAAATTATCCTCGGTACTAGCCTATATGACAGATGGTGTAATCGCAACAGACCGTCGTGGAAAAGTCATCCTCATTAACACGCCAGCAGAAAAAATGTTGCGTATCAAACATGAAAGTGCAAATGGTCGCTCAATTATTGATGTTTTGGATATTGGTGATAAGTTCCAATTTGAAGATTTAATGGAGGTAGATGGATCGCTAACAATGGATCGCAGTACCTCTGATAAACCGTATATTCTTCGGGCTAATTTTTCGGTGATTCAACGTGAAACAGGATTTAATAATGGAGTTATAGCTGTATTACACGATATTACTGACCAAGAAAAAGTCGATCAAGAACGTCGTGATTTCGTGTCTAACGTTTCACATGAGCTTAGAACACCGCTAACAAGTATGCACAGCTATTTAGAAGCATTAAGCGATGGAGCATGGGAAGACAAAGAAATTGCACCACGTTTCCTTGAAGTAACTCAAAATGAAACAGAACGAATGATTCGTTTAGTAAATGATTTATTAAAACTTTCTAGAATGGACGGTGGAAGAGAACGATTAGAAAAAAGTTTTGTTAATTTCACCGATTTCTTCAATCATATTATTGATCGTTTTGAAATGATGAAAAAAGAGACCATTATGTTTAAACGTCATATACCAAAAGAACCAGTAATTATTGAAATAGATGAAGATAAAGTAATGCAAGTGTTAGATAATATCATTTCAAACGCTAATAAATATTCACCAGATGGCGGTAGAATTTCTTTTTACTTAAAGAAATATGAAAATGAAATCGAAGTTAGTATTGCTGATGAAGGTCTTGGAGTGCCAGATGAAGACTTGGCGACAATATTTGACCGCTTTTTCCGTGTAGATAAAGCTCGCTCGCGGGAAATGGGAGGAACAGGGTTAGGGCTTGCCATTGCTCGAGAAGTTATTGAAGCACATGGAGGCCGAATTTGGGCAGAGCAAAACAAGTCCAAAGGAACCATTATTAAATTTACCCTGCCATACAGTGACTTACCGGAGGATGATTGGGAATGATGAAAAAAACAGGCTTTCGTTCATTTATACTAACCGTTTTAGTCATACTCAGTGTCGTTCTCAGTTACTTAATTTGGAAAGGGCAGCCTGATTATGAAGCAATCAATGTTAAAGAAATCGAAAAAACAACAATTGATAAAACAATGACTACCTCTCAAGTGTTCCGTCCGTACAAACTAGCTGTTAATACAAGCGGTAAAAATTACCAAAGTTTAAGCGCGGAGTTATTGAATGAATTGATGACACAAGGCAAAGCATTTAGTTTTTCAGAAGTAGTACTTGCCAATAAAAAAAGTAACGAAGAATATGAAAAATTAATCCATAAGAGTGGTACTATTGAAATCGTTTATCCGAACAATATTCCCTTCTCTATTTTCGCTCAAATTTTCCAGGTGGAAGGGGACGGTTTAGAATCTGCTTTCTTCAACCGAATTATTTTTGATGTGAACAATACAGACACAGGACTCCACTCTGTTTATTTTGTTAATGATGATCAGGAAAATATTTATCAAAGTTCCTTACAAAATAAAGATATTGATAAAATCGAAAAAATTGTCAAAGCGAATGGAAGTAAATTAACAGAAAATGACAAACTGATTTTAAATAAACGTAATCTTTTCCTTAGTTCAAACGAAATTAAATTAAACCGTAAAAAATACATCATTGATTCACTGGAGATAAATCAGTTTACATCAGCATTATTCCAAGATTATGGAACAGTTAAAAGTGAAGGGAATACCTATACAGATGGATCCAGTGTTATAGAAATGGATACAGAAAATAAAGTGTTGGAATATGTTAATCCGTCACAAGAAAGAACGAACCCAGAAGATTTAAGCAGTGCAAAACGTGCTGGATTAATTCAAGATAGTTTTAATTTTATTAATGATCACGCTGGATGGACTGGCGATGGCGGTTATTATTTTACTGGGTACACGGGGGAGAGCGCAACAACCAATTTTAGTTTATTTGTGGATAATCTTCAGGTCTATAATGAAAATGGTATGGCAGATATTTCGGTGACAGAAGGAATTGAAGCGGTCTACAAATATATGCGTCCATTCTTCCGTCTTGATACAGATGTTCCTGGAGAGAAAAAAGAAGAAACTTTACCATCTTCGTACACGGTTTATGAAGAATTGACAACAAACCCGAATGTGAGAGCGGAGGATATTCAGGATATTGTTCCGGGCTATCATATGACGAGAAGCGAATCTACTGGTATGAACCGAATCGTTACATTAGAACCAACTTGGCTGTATAAATATCATAATAAGTGGTTTATCTTCCAGACAGATAAGGAGGGTGAATAATAATGGATTGGCGAAAAACACAATTGATTTTTATTGTTACACTACTTATTTTAAATATATTTTTAGCAGTAATTTTCTTCAATAAACAATTATCGGATGATCCAGATACGCTTGGCAACGAAACGCTAGATGAACGTTTAAAAGCAGATAATATAACCTACCCTAGACTTTCAAGTAAACCAACAAGTGGGGCAATTTTCACTACAGAACGAGCAGCATTTACAACAAAAGATGTTAGTGATTTATCAGGTCAAGCAATCACTTTAAAAGATAATAACAAAGAAATTTATTCCATTTTGCAAACACCAGTAAAAGCTGGGAAAAAAGGAAATAACGCTGAATTGAAAAAATTTATGGAGACAGAAATTTATCGAGGCGAATCGTACGAGTTTTGGGACTACAATAAAGAAACAAAAACATTAACTTTTAATCAATTAATCAATAATAATATGGTGCTTTTTGATGAAGCAGGTCAAATTACGTTCTATTTGGATAATAATGATCAAGTAATTTCGTATGAACAAACTTGGATGTCGAAACAAGATGATTTAAAAGATAAGACTAATTTGATGTCAGCAATGGATGCTTTAGAAGCGGTTTATCAACATGGGGAATTAAAACAGGATAGCGATGTAGTTTCAGCGACATTTGGCTATTATACGACTGTTCAACTCCCATCAGGAAATGTCTACTTCCCGGTTTGGTGTTTTGAGGTCAAACATGCAGATACTACTAGCTATATTTTAGTAAATGCAAAAGACGAGCAAGTAATTAACCAATCAGAAAATCAAACTACTACTGAACCAGGAAATGAACTATCCAGTCGTCAAAAAGCAAAATAAAATAGCAGTCAACCTAATTGTAACGATAATTAGGTTGACTTTTTCAAGTGACGGCACATGCAATTTAGCCAATTTAGCGTTACAATGAAAGGTATATAAGCCTTTAGGGGGATTAACTATGTTCGCAAATAAAATTTTAACAGAAAAAGATACGGAACAAATCCGATTTAGTATATTAGCCAGTGGAAGTTCAGGCAATGCAACACTTGTAGAAACAGGTGACCAAAAAATACTTGTAGACTGCGGTTTAAGTGGGAAAAAAATGGAAGGTCTGTTTGCACAAGTCGGCAGAGAAATGAGTGATTTAGATGCCATTTTAATTACACATGAGCATTCTGATCATATTAAGGGGCTTGGTGTACTTGCTCGAAAGTATAAGCTACCAATATATGCCAACGCAAAAACATGGAAAGCGATGGATAATATGATTGGTGAAGTTTCATCTGACCAAAAATTCCAATTTGATATGGAAACAGTGAAATCTTTTGGTAGTATGCAGGTGGAATCCTTTGGTGTATCACATGACGCAATTGAGCCGATGTTTTACATATTTCATAAAGGGAATAAAAAGTTCGTAATGATAACTGACACAGGGTATGTAAGTGATCGTATGAAAGGGCATATTGCAGGAGCGGATGCGTATCTTTTTGAAAGTAATCATGATGTGGAAATGCTTCGAATGGGACGGTATCCTTGGAATGTCAAACGCAGAATTCTTGGTGACGAAGGTCATGTGAGTAATGAGGATGCGGCGATTGCAATGAGTGAAGTCATTACTGATCAAACGAAACGAATATATTTGGGGCATCTTAGTAAAGACAACAACATGAAAGAACTTGCTAGAATGAGCGTAACACAGACACTTATCGCAGAAGGAATTGACGTTGGTGGAAAGTTAGAGATTTTTGATACGGATCCAGAGACGGCAACTTCCATCTTCACTATTTAAGTTTCACCAATTTGTTAAAGCTTTTTCATTGTTTTTTCATATTTGAAGGTTACTATGAAATATATAAATGCGAAATTTGCAGAGAGGAAGGAAGACATGGACGAGAAAGAGAAAGATTTAAATGAAACCCCAGAAAATGAAAACACGCCAAAAAAAGAGACTGAGGATACTTTACATAATTCTGAGAGATCACAACCAGTCCAAGAATCTCCTATTGTAGAAGGCGTAACACCAGAAGGAGAGAAGTTTGCTGGAGCGACAGAAGAGGCAGCAGAAGCAAGTTCTACCAATGCATTTTTTGAAGAAGCTAGTACTGAACCAACCAGACCAGCACCTGGGCCAAGACGTGCAGGAAGTACTGGAGGCGGGGTGCCACCTAATCGAGTTTCAAATGGCGGCAGCGGTAACGGGAATGGAATGCCACCGAAAAACGGAAAACACTTTATTGGATACTTTTTAACCGCACTTATTGGAGTTATTATTGGTGGATTAATTATTTTCTTTGTTGCCTGGGATAATGGCGATAATGCAGATACTACGAGTAATTCAAATGAAAATAAAGCAAGTAAAGTAGAAAAAGTAACAGTCAATACGACATCCGATGTGACAAAAGCTGTTGATAAAGTACAGGATGCAGTAGTAAGTGTATTAAATTACCAATCATCTTCATCGCTTGATGGCACAACTACATCAGAGCAAGAAGCTTCATCTGGATCAGGTGTTATTTATAAAAAAGATAACGGCAAAGCATACATTGTAACAAATAATCATGTGGTTGCTGACGCCAATAAATTAGAAGTAACTTTCACAAATGGTAAAAAATCTGAAGCGAAATTACTTGGAACAGATGAATGGAACGATTTAGCTGTTCTTGAAATTGACGATAAAAATGTAAGCACAGTTGCTGCATTTGGTGACTCAGATGGCTTAACATTAGGGGAACCAGCAATAGCAATTGGTAGCCCACTTGGAACGGAATTTTCCGGTTCTGTAACGCAAGGTATTATTTCTGGTCTAAATCGTGCCGTTCCAGTTGATACGAATGGTGATGGAACAGAAGACTGGGAAGCAGATGTTATCCAAACAGATGCGGCAATTAACCCAGGTAACAGTGGTGGTGCTTTAATTAACATTGAGGGACAAGTTATTGGAATTAACTCCATGAAAATCTCCATGGAAAACGTGGAAGGAATTAGCTTTGCGATTCCAAGTAATACAGTAGAACCAATCATTGAGCAATTGGAAACAAAAGGGGAAGTAGAGCGACCATCACTTGGAGTATCATTACGTGATGTAGATACAATCCCTGAAACACAACAAAAAAACATTTTGAAATTACCAGAAGGCGTTGATTACGGCGCAATGGTTCAACAAGTAGTATCAGGTTCCGCAGCAGATAAAGCTGGCTTAAAACAATATGACGTCATCGTAGAACTAAACGGTGAAAAAGTAACTAATTCAATGACATTACGCAAAATTTTATATGGTAATGATGTAAAAATTGGTGATAAAATCAAAGTGAAATACTATCGTGGTGGACAAGAAAAAACAACAAATATTCAATTAGAAGCAGCAAAAACAACAACATGATAAATAGAAAGCCGCTCTCCTAAAAAGAGAGCGGTTTTTTATGTGGAAAAGTTGTGGATAACGATTTTTTTCAGATATAGATATAGTAGGGAACGTAAATTCTACTACTAAATATAGATTGGTTTTGTGGATATGTGGATAAGTTCTGTGGATAACCTGTGTGTAAACCGTGAATATCTTGTGGAAAAGAACAATTTTGACAATTTACTTAATAAATACAGTTTAATTTTTGAATGAAAATACATTTTTTGTGAAAATATGGATTGAAAAATAAAAATGTGAATATAAAGCCATTTATCCACATTTTATCACGTAACAAGAGCAAGATAAGAACAGGAAAATACACTTTGAGAAATAAAAACAAGTCAAAGTCATTGTGGCAGAGGCGCTTCGGATGTTTATAAGTGATTTTGGCAAGAGTGGAAAATCAAATTTCTGCTTGTGGATAACCTGTGGATAATGAAAATTACCAAACATATATATTGTATGGAATATATGTTCGGACACAAAATGGGGAATGAGCCTGTGGATATGTGGATAAATTTTGTGTATAACTTGTGTATAAGGGTGGGATAACTTGTGGAGAAATAATTTATAGTAAGCTATTTTTTAATTTGTTAAAAGAACGGATTAAGAAAAATCGAACTAATTGTATATAGATGATTTAATGGGTTAAAAAGGGGCTTGATTATTTTGAGGGTAGTGTTTGGAGTGCGATTTGTTGTATCATAAGAGTAGTAATTAAGTGAAGGGTGGCGCAAATGAATATTCAAGTTGTAACAGTGGGAAAATTAAAAGAAAAATATTTAGTGCAGGGAATTGCCGAATATTTAAAACGTCTGAGTGGATATGCAAAAGTAACAATTATTGAAGTTGCAGATGAAAAAGCACCAGAAGTATTGAGTGAGGCGGAAATGAAGCAGGTGAAGGATAAAGAAGGTACACGAATTTTAGCGAAAATACCCGAAGATGCTTATGTTATAGCACTGGCAATAGATGGAAAAATGAAGTCGAGCGAGGAGTTCGCAGCAGATTTGGATAAGCTAGCGACATACGGCCGAAGCAAGGTGACATTTGTAATTGGTGGATCGCTCGGACTTAGTGAGCTAGTTTTGAAGCGTAGTGATGAGCGGATTTCGTTTGGACGATTAACATTGCCGCATCAGTTGATGAGATTGGTTTTGGTGGAGCAGGTTTATCGGGCCTTTCGGATAGTTCGAGGGGAGCCTTATCATAAGTGAGGCGGGATTTTTATGTAAAATGGCCATGCTGCAAGTTACTGCTAGGTTAAAAGTAAACGATTGATTTAGTTTCGA
This sequence comes from Listeria immobilis, assembly GCF_014322845.1. Taxonomy (NCBI): domain Bacteria; kingdom Bacillati; phylum Bacillota; class Bacilli; order Caryophanales; family Listeriaceae; genus Listeria; species Listeria immobilis. Next base: position 85,538 of record NZ_JAASUA010000011.1, read on the forward strand.
ATCTTTTATTATGGATTTTTCTGGCTTTTAAGGTGTTATCCATGTAATCGAAAGGAGAGTACAAATGTCCTTCTTAAAAAAATACGGTTTTTATTTCTTACTACTCGGTGTACTAAGTGATTTTCTAACACCATACATACTTGGGATTTTTTATCCGGAATTAAACCAAATGACGATGGTGATGAGTGAGTTTGGAGATGTAGCAAGCCCGGTTCGCGGTGCATTTTTGGTTTGGTCTGTAGTTTCAGGAATGCTGTTTGTGCTTGCTTTGCCGGCGATTTACCAGGATGTAAATAAAATATCTCGTGGCATTGCAATTTGGCTGACTTTAGCAATTGGATTTTATGCTGTTGGGGATTGTATTTTTACTGGTCTTTTTAGTATTGACACAGAGCAGGCTACTTGGACATTTTCAACATGGGTGCATAATATTGGCTCAGGCCTGGGATATATTGGTTTTTTACTTTTTCCATTGTTCTTGGTGATACTTTACCGAAAAACAGGGGAGGTATCCTACAGTAAACTTTATTTGGCGCTTTTAATCATTAGCCTACTTTCTGCTGGGGTATATGGCTTAGCGCGAGTTCCGGCGGTTAATGATTTACCTATACTGGATAAAATTGGTTTTTGTCAGCGGGTTAGTTTCTTTTTTAATTATGTACCAATAGTTGTTTTTGCAGTGGAGCGGATGAGGAGAAAAGCCTAATTAGATAATACCATCATAGTTGTACTAAATTTAAAAGCATAGCAACGAATGGATAAATTTTTCTATTGGTTTCAATAGATTGAGCAAAGATCACATAGAATAATGACTTGTTAAACGCTTGCGAAATTGCGAGCGTTTTTAACTTGTTGCAGAAATTAAAATACATATTAATAAATATAATTTGTCCCAGCTTTCGATATTCGAAGGCTTTTTTTGATGAAAGATATACATAAATCTTCTTTTTGCTAGTATAAAATTTGCATAACTAAAGTTGAAGAAATTAAAAGTTCACAAAAAAAATCTAAAAACGTATTAATAACACATTCATTATACGCTTAACCTGTTAATATAATAAAGTTACATGGTATTTATACACAAAATGAGGCAAAAACTCCTGCTATATTTGATTTCATAATAAGGGGAATGGGAGTAACCATTACTAGGATATGCATTGTCTGAAATTAGGAGGGATCGAATGGATGTCGTGGAAGAGAAAATGCTTAGGCAATTGAATTTATTCAAACTAAAGAATAGCTGGATGCAATATTTGGATGTGAAAAAAGGAAGCAAAATATCAAAAGATTTTTTACAAAAAAACATAGCTATAGTCGAAAAGGGAATTCTTCATTCTGAAGTAAAGATAAATGAAAAGTATCAATTCTTCACAGTAATCCAGTCCGATGACATAATTTATCCATCTTCTATGAAAAATGAATCAAATAGTTGGCGAGTTGTAGCAGATACTTCAGCAAAGATTATTTTAATCAATAAAGAATACTTTCTTAACTACGCTACAGTAGAACCCAAATATATGGAATGGCTTGTAAATAAAACGAATGAAATTTTTCATAAAGCATCTTTTGAGGTGATTAAGCATACTCAAGAATGGGGTGTGAAGACAACTATTGAGCATATTCATGAAGTAATGGAAAAAGAAGGAATGGACAAAAATCAGCTAGCACGATGTTTTTCCAAACAAAATTTAATTTCGTATGCACAAGTATCCAGATATATATTTGATAATGAATGGGATAAGTTAAGGGAGATTGGTTTTGTATGAAATACTTTTAATTAGGAGTGTGATAATCCATTGTCTAAAAAGAATAGTTTAATAGAAGGATTACAGTTATGTGGAATCGAAAAAAATATAGAAACATTTCAAGCGGGGACTATTTTTAATCATACTTGTGATCAAATTGTATTGATTATAACAGGTGTTTTACATCTGGAAAATTTAAACAATCAAAAAGTAATTATTACCTACTTAAATGGAGAATACTTGTTAGAGCCTGCTCGCTTTTTGCAAAAGAGGACACAGAAATATCAGTTAGTTTGTGATACCAATATCGAAATTATTCGAATTACGCAAAAAGAATTTAAAAAATTAGTAAATGAAAAACCTTCTATTTTGGAATGGCTAATTGAAACAACGGTTACATTAACAGAAAAGATTATAACTGAATTTTCCAAAACAAATGGAAAGCCCTTTTTGAAAATACAGAATAGTGTTTCTAATCTGTGTAAGGATGGGCTATTAATAAAATCAACCACATATAAGGAATGGTATGAGTTGCCTTCATTTATAACTAGAGAAGATTTTATTTCTTATGCTCACGTTCCTAAAAGAACCTTTCAAGTCAAACTAAAAGAACTGGAAGAAAACCGTCTTTTTCGTGTAGAAAACCGAACTCTTTTTATTCATGGCTGTTTTTTTGATCTAAAATAGTCGAAGTATTTCCTGCACTCATGAATAATTTAGTGGATTTTTAGCTCACCGTAGTACGAGTTTATAAGTATCTCGTAACAAAAACTTAAATTTTTAAGAAAAAGTGGGGTATCAAAGCTTTTTTATAAGTAATTTATGCATGGAATAATTTAACAGAAAAGGAGTACGAAAAAATGAAAAAAAGTAAAATTGGTGCAATCATACTAGGTACTGCTATTGTTGTTCAAGCGCCTTTCCAAGTTTTTGCCGCTACAACTAATACAGAGAACAAAACAGAAACTACTAAACCAGTAACATATATGAACAACAAACTATTGACGGCTACTAGTGATTTAGATTTAACAGTAGGAGAAGCAGCGACTAAGACCGTTCATGTACAAGATAATGCTTTAAGTAATAGTGAATGGGGAAGTTATATTACGGATGTAAAAGTAGTTTTAACAGGCATGGATGGTATGAATTATCAGATAGTATACGGACCTAAAAATGAGGATGGTACCCGTTATCAGTATGCAGACATAATAATTTCTGGAACACCTACAAAAGCTGGTAACGGAAGTTTTAGTCTTGAATATTATGATGGAGCTGGTAATGGTGGAGTATATTCATACACCGTCAACACACAATCAACTATATCAGTAAAATATGTAGATCAAGATGGAAATAAAATTGCTGAGGACACTTCTCAGGCTGGGGACGTAAGCACAGATTATACAACATCTGCTAAAACAATTGATGGCTACACTCTTGATGAAACAAAACTTCCGAGCAATCAAAATGGTCAATTTGGCGAAACTAATCAAACAGTTACTTACACATATACCAAAAATGAAAGTGAAGTCAATAAAGGGACGGTTTGGATTTCATTTGTTGCAGAAGATGGTGAGCGTCAAGAACTTGTATCCTCGCTTAACTTATCCTATGCTTATCCAGACGGCGTACCATCTAACACAGTCACATTTGGAGAATTAGCAGAAGGAGCAACATACAATGATTTAAGGGAAGGTACATTAACGACAGATAAATTATGGAGCGATGTACTGCAAAATATGGCGGCCTACATGAATGGCACCATTGATGCAGCTGGATTTGAAGCAGCTGTTGGAGCGACACCAGCTCAATTTGATTTAGATTTTATTGCAGAAAACTTTGAAGGTTATGAACTTGATGAAGCAGCTTATCAAGCCAACCTAGACAAAATGGTAACCTTCGAACAAAACGGCGGCAGTGTCAATTTACAAGTACCATTTAAGAAAATTGCAGAAGTGCAAGCCGGAGCTGATGTAACTGTGAAATATGTAGACGCAGATGGCAATGAACTTGCAGCAGCAGAAACATTAAGTGGAAATGTAGATGAAACTTATACTTCAGAAGCGAAAACAATTGATGGCTGGACACTCAAAGAAACACCAGCAAACGCATCAGGTACATTTAGCGACCAAGCACAAACAGTCACTTATGTATATGAAAAAAATGCCGATGAAAATGTCACACCAACACCAGTTGATCCCGATGATAACAATACAAGTACCGATAACAGAAGTAATAACAGTGTTGATAACAGCAATAAAAACACTAGTAATACAGCAAAAGTGGATAAAGCAAGCATGAAAAACACACAAATAAGCACACCAGATAAAACGATTACCACAGCGAAAAATGCACTACCAAAAACTGGAGATAATGAATTATCAAGTAGTCTATTAGTTGGACTAGGCGTGCTTATGCTAGGTGGACTATTCATCTTTTTGCGTAAAACTAAAACAGTAAAATAAACGTCTCACATAACATTAGAAATTTACTCCAAAATGAAAAATAATAGTTAGCAAAAAACACCTGTATTCATTCCGTTTCGTACGGATATAATACAGGTGTTTGATTTACATAATTTAAAATTGGTTTTTCCTTTTTTTATGCGTAAAATCTATAAGAAACACTAGATGATGGCGAAAAGTCCAAGTTTTTATTTAGCCTCTGACATACTGAATTTGAAAATTTCTTTGTTTAAGAAATAAATAATACCAATAATCATATAGACTCCGCCAAATATCAGAAGAAACGTAAGGCTGCTTAAGCTTTTGCTACCTAAATATCCGAATAATAATGAGCCTATAGGTAGGGTTGCCACACTTACACTAAAAAGCGCACTAAAAACTTTACCTAAGTGCTTTTTAGGAATTAATACTTGGAAAAAAGGTTTTTGAACAACATGTATTACTCCTAAGAAAGTACTTGCAATTCCCCAAATGAAAATAATAAAAAAAGAATTTACAAAATACGCACTTATTAACATAGTAAGCCCATACAAGACGGTAGCTAAAGTCAATACTTTTCCAATCTTTATAAATTTTAGTAAAAGAGTTGCTAGAAAAGTAGAACCAATTAATGTTCCAATAGCCATAGCGGAAGTTAAAAATCCGAGTATAATAGCACTTCCTTGTTGGTTGGCTATTAATACTTGATACACATTCAGTCCTCCAAACATGAAATTCGCCACACCACCACCAATATCAATTAATAAAATGGTTTTGTTATGGAATAGTTCTGTAAAACCCTTAAATACATTTTTTAAAAAAGGTTCAGGTTCGGCAGTATCTTTCTCTACAGGCTCTTTAATTTTAGAAAAGGAGAATATGGCAAATATGAAAGTTATCACATTAGCGATTAGCAGGGTAATTGTTGAAAAAATAGTAATAAGAAACCCTGTTAATGCATTAAATAAATATTCCGTTCCATTATACGCAACAGACATATAAGACTGTGCAGTTGCTAGCTGTTCCTTTTTTACGATATACGGCGTCATTGCATCTTGTATTGTGTATGTATTCATGCTAAATAGAGCGGCTAGAAAAGCTAGAATACATAGTAGTACAGGGTTTTGAAAATCTAATAATAAACTGACAACCATGAGCGAAATAGCGAGTAACTGTCCCAATTCGCATACTATCAGCGATTTTTTCTTTGAATGTGTATCGATCCAATGACCGAATAAAAAAGAAAAAATATTTGGTATAAAAATAGCGAAATTAACGATACCAACCCAGAAGGAATCGTTAGTAATTGTTAAAATATACCAAGAAAGTACAATATAGTAAATGCTATCCCCTGCATTACTAATTAAACGTCCTAACCATAAATATTTGAAATTTTTATTTTTTAACATTGTTCAGTCCTTTCTAAAGAAGTTTGATATAGTCAAATGCTACTTTTGAACATTGCATTTATAATTTAACAAAGATAAAATGATAATTAATATATATGGTAAGAATATATTAATTAGTTTGAAAAAAGAAAATAGATTAATATATTCAATATTAATCCATTGTGTAAAAAATCACAATCAATATGAATTTTCTATAAAAATAATTTACAAGATTCGTATATTTTTAAAGAGTTCAAACCCAATGCCATTCAAAAAAAGTATTAATTTATGAGAAATGAGAGGGATATATGCTATGCGTATCAAATCAAAGAAAAAACAAACGGAAAATCAAATAAAAACATTTCAAAAAACAAATCACGCAAGGAAGAATTGTAGATTATATCGGAAATTTTCAGGAAATGAGATCCGAATGGTAATAAATTTTTCTGAGAGTGGCTTGCAATCATGAGAGTCAAAAAATATAAATCGCTCTTATTTTTTCTGTTTATTTTTTACTTTTGTATGGGATTATCCAAATTTGCGCAGGTTCTATGGTTTGAAAAATCAGGAGATCTAGTTAATTACGCATTATCTTATTCGGCAATGGCGATTGCAGGAGCATGCTCATTTTTATTAAGCAATTGGATAAGCAAATTAACTTTAAAAACGGCAATGCGGGTATTCATCCCTATTTATGTGATAGGGATGCTACTACGAACTATCACGGGTCCAAGTCTTATTCCTATAATATCAGGAGTGATTTCAGGCATAGGTGCAGCGACCGTATTACTCATTGTGAGGACTTGGATTTATAAATTAACGGATGAAGCAGTAGAAGATAAATCATTTATAGTTTCATCGAGATATACCATTATGCAAATCTCGTTAACATTGGCAACATTGTGTGCGGGTCTATTTTTGTCCTTATACAATGATGCGGCAATCGCTTATATCAGCATACTCGTAATTAGCTCTTTATTACTTTTTATAACACTATTAGTGCGAAATTTTCCTGCCCAAAGAGTCTTTAAAAAGGATAAATTATTTGCGTTGTTTCCGACAGATAAGAAGGTTGCTATTATTTTATATGGATGCGTGATTTTGTTAGGGGTATCTATTTCGTTAGTTGAACCACTGCTCCCTGTCATAGTTTCTGATATTGGTTATAGTACAAGTATGACTAGTTTAATTATCAGTGGATATGGACTCATAAAGATAGGTGCGAGTTTTATTTTTCAACACCAATTTTTTTCGGCAAAATCCCAAATTACTTTCCTTATTTGCGAATTAATAATGGGTGGTTTGTTCATTGCCATAGGTTTAGTTGATGTAAGTTCCATCGTGATTATTAGTATTATCTATTTACTTTCTATAGGAACAGCGGGATTTTTCATATTAAAAGAGATTATGGAATATGAGATGTTACCAAAAAAGGAATTAGCTATTTATTTAGGGCTGCTTCAATCAGCATTTTTGATAGGCGATTCATTAGGAAGTCCAATAGGTGCGTCGATTTACACCTATTTTGGCTATTCAATGCTATTTATTGTTTTTGGAATAGTAACTAGTATAGGTGGTATTGTTTATTTCTCTTTATTTTATTGGATGCGGAATGGTTATACTAGAGTGGACAATAAAAATAAGCGAATTTGAGAAAAGGTGTCCATCATGAAAAGACAGAACTACTCTAAAGAATTTAAATTCCAAACAGTCAGCCTTATAGTAAAGGGAAAACATCCAGTTCGTTTTGTCTCCAAGCAATTAGAAGTACATGAAAACACGCTCTATAGAGGGGTGTCGGAGTATGAAAAACACGGAAATAGTGCCTTTCCTGGAAATGGAAGTTCTATAAAAGTTCCAAGTTTTTCTGAGAAACTATCACTAGTCTATGCTTGCATTAAAAAGCATTTAAAAGGGAAAGTTTCAATCAAACGACTTTGTTACTACGTAGGTGTTTCGTGTTCTGGCTACTATGTCTTTTTAAATCGGAGTGTGTCCAATCTAGAAATAGAAAATGCTGTGTTTGGCAGCGAAAACATTTGAAATATTTTCTTTGAACATAAAGGCAGATATGGAGCAAGAAGAATACAAATCACACTAAAAAGAACCTATGATCTTTCTATCAGTCGAAAGCGAATTAGCCGTTTACTTCGCAAACAAGGGCTTTATACAAGAGGTAGACGAAGAAAGTGCCTAAAACAGTCAGTTGCTCGAGAACGTAATCCGAATTTAATTAAACAACAATTTCATGCGGAAAAGCCTAATCACATTTGGTTTGGAGATATCAGTTATATTCCAAAACAAGAAGGAATGCTGTATTGTAGCATCTGTATTGATTGTTTCTCTTAAGTCGTTGGATTCACAATTCGCCCTTATTGCATGATAGTCTTGTCGTCGACAGTCTAAAAATGGCGGTGCAGCAGGAAAAGTCTAGTAAGGGATTAATTATTCAAACGAATCAAGGGCACCAGTACACTGATTATCGCTTTCATGAATGTGCGATGAAGTAGCACTTCATTCATAGTCAATCCCTATAATAACGCCGTTATGGAATCTTTTATAAGCTATTCAAACGAGAAACCCTACCAGAAAACAGTTTTCTACTAAATTACAAGCTACCCTAATCATCTCAGACTATTTAGAAACCTATTATAATTACAAACGCATTCATTCAAGCTTAAATTACCTTACGCCCTATGAATTTGAAAAATTAACAAATTAACTTAATTCATGTGTCCACTTTTCTTTTGTCATTCCATTTTCTAGACTTCGTTCACCATCTGAGTAAGGTTGCTTATTTATCAAAAAGTCATTATGTTTTTTTAAAATGAGTTTTTTTAATCCTGAAGTTGTGTTTTTGTTCATTTTAATGCTTTTTAATCCTAAACTGTAACAAATTAGACATAGACGAAGAAATGAAAATGTGCTATTGTACACTTGTGGAAAACTAAACATAGAGAGATTGATAAGATTTCAGGACAAATTAGAATGAGTCGCGCTGAATTACGAGATTGCGCAAAAACCTATAGAACTAGTGCTCGGGATATTTAATAAATGTTACAACGCTTATCGCAAACACAAGAACAACTTCGCGGTGAGTGGGAAGGGCAAGCTTTTCAAAAATTTGATGATCAGTTTAATCAATTAAAATCGAAAGTGAGCGAATTTACAGATTTAATGGATCAAATTGAAGCGTAGCTTCAAAAACCGCAACTGCGGTGGAAGAACAAGATTAACAATTTCCTCAAAACTTGGGGGTTAAGCCTAATCCCGAATACGTCCTTTATGAGATTCTCGTAAGTGGCGTTTTTTTCTAAAAATGAGCAGAAAGGGATGAAGAAAAATGGGTACAGTAGCAAG
>NZ_JAASUA010000012.1:0-92250 GCF_014322845.1 Listeria immobilis
ATATAGTATTATTTAAATATGATAAATAATAATTAAATATAATTAATTGGAATGGAGTGAAGAATTTGGTTATTAAAAATCGTGCTTTTATCCAATCAAGTGCGGCACAAATAAAAAAGGAATTACATAATCCTAAGTTAGTAGAAATGTATGAGCGTTGCATGATTAATACGCTAGATACAACTATTAAAATTCGTGAAAGCGGGATGACATTTATTTTAACTGGTGATATTCCGGCGATGTGGCTACGTGACTCAGTTTGTCAGGTTCGTCCGTTTTTATTTTTTGCAGCAGAGAATGAAGAAATTCAATCGATGTTAATTGGTCTTAGTAAAGAACAAGCTAAATTAGTAGCGATTGATCCTTATGCAAATGCCTTTAATGAGACTGCTAATGGTGCCGGACATCAAGCAGATATTACAGAAATGCATCCACAAGTTTGGGAAAGAAAATATGAAATTGATTCCTTATGTTATCCAATTCAATTAGCATACTATATTTGGAAAATCACAGGCAGAACAGAACAATTTGATCAAGCCTTTTTAAAAATGTTGCAATCAATTTTTGCATTATGGCAAGTGGAGCAACATCATGAAACAAAATCTACTTATCGATTTGAACGAATGGACTGTGTACCGTCCGACACATTAAAACGAGATGGCCAAGGTACCGAAACAACTTATACTGGAATGCTTTGGTCTGGTTTTAGACCAAGTGATGATGCATGTGAATATGGCTATCTTATCCCATCTAACATGTTTGCAGTTGTGGTGCTAGGCTATGCGAAAGAAATTATCGAAGCATTTTATCCAGATGAAAAAGAAACATTACAACAAGCAGCTACTTTGAAAGCCGATATTCAAACTGGAATTGAGAAATTTGGCACGTATAACCATCCGACTTTTGGAGAGATTTACGCATTTGAAGTTGATGGTTTTGGTAATCAATTATTAATGGATGATGCTAATGTTCCGAGCTTACTTTCACTGCCAATTATTGGCTATAGCAAGAAAGAAGAGAAAATCTATCAAAATACAAGAAATTATATTTTAAGTAAAGATAATCCATATTATTTTGAAGGAGAACATGCAAAGGGTATTGGTAGTCCTCATACACCAAACGGTTATATTTGGCCAATTGGACTTGCAATTCAGGGGCTAACTGCAACAGACCAAACGGAAAAAAATAGCATTCTTGATATGTTGCTTAGAACGGATGCAGATACTGGCTTAATGCATGAATCATTTCACCCAGATAATCCAGCAGACTTTACTCGTGAATGGTTTTCATGGGCGAATATGATGTTTTGTGAATTAGTGCTTGATACAGCAGGGTTCAAGTTGGTGGGTGCTTTACCGAAGTAACGAAAGGAGGCTAATCATGGCACAAATTAGAAATAAATCTGTCCAAGTACATCAACAAAGAATGGCGTATCTTTTTATTGCTCTTCCTGTTTTATTATTAGCAATCTTTATGATTTTGCCCATAGGTATGGCGCTAGTAGTAAGTTTTACCGACTACGATATTATTAATACACCAAATTGGATTGGCTTTGATAACTATGTCAAGATGTTCCACGATCCATATTTCTTCATTTCATTGAAAAATACAATCGTTTATACAGCATTATTTGTTCCGCTTGGGCTTGTAGCATCACTTGGAGCAGCTATTTTAATAAATATGAGTAAAAAAGGAGCAGGGTTATTTCGAACATTCTTTTATGTTCCAGTACTTTGTTCCACAGTTGCTACGGCGACAATTTGGTATTGGCTTTTAAATCCACAGTACGGTTTAATTAATCGTGTGTTAGGATGGTTTGGGATAAATGGTCCCGCTTGGCTTTATGATTCTAATTGGGCAATGTTTGCAATTGTTGTGATGAGCGTCTGGATGACTTTTGGAACAAATATGATGATTTTCATTGCAGGGCTTCAAGGAATTCCAGCCAATTTATATGAAGCTTCAAAAATCGAAGGCGCATCTAGATGGAAGACATTTCGCTATGTTACTTGGCCATCACTTTCAAGAACAACTTTTCTTGTGACAACAATGTTAATCATCAATGCATTTCAAGTATTTGACCAAGCGTATGTATTAACGAAGGGCGGACCAGGGAACTCAACGATTACACTTGTTTATTATATCTACAATGAAGGCTTTGGTGGCTTGAAAATGGGTTACGCCTCCGCGATTTCTTTTGTATTATTTTTAATCATCTTAGTATTTTCGATTATTAATATGCGCATAAATAAAGAAGATAGGACAGTTTAAGGAGGCTTAAAATGAACACCATAAAATTGAAAAAAATAAGTAAATCGGTACTTTGGTACATTGCTGTCATATTAATTAGCGTAATTACGGTATTTCCACTTATCTGGACTTTATCAACATCATTTAAGCCAGCAAGTGAAATTTTGAGTAATAGTATGAATTTAATTCCAAAAATGTTTACTTGGGATAATTACAAAGATGTCTTTAGTACGACTCCATTTGCACGCTATTTAGTAAACTCACTGATACTTGCAGTTGGTGGTGTATTAACAAATCTATTTTTCGGCTCACTTGCCGGATATGCTTTTGCTAAGTTGCCATTTAAAGGAAAAAAAGGATTGTTTATGACATTCCTAGGAAGTATGATGATTCCCGCAGTTGTAACAATGATTCCATCTTTTCTAGTTTTAAAGAATTTTCCGCTGATGGGTGGAAATGATATTACTGGTCATGGTGGAATGGGTTTTATTAATACTTACTGGGCAATTCTAATTCCCGGAGCAGCTGGCGCGTTCTCCATTTTCTTTATGAAACAATTTTTTGAAACACTTCCAGATGAACTTTCGGAAGCAGCGCGAATTGATGGTTGCTCTGAATTTAAGATTTTCTGGAAAATTTATATGCCACTTGCAAAAACTGCCCTTGCTACACTTGGAATTATGACTTTTCAAGCAGGGTGGAATCAGTTTATGTGGCCATTGATTGTCCTCAACTCGCAGAAAATGATGACCGTGCAAGTCGGACTCGCCTCCTTCCAGTATAATGAGAGCGCGAATTACGGGGCACTGATGGCGGGGACAATTATCTCCACAGTTCCAGTATTATTTGTATTTATTTTTGCACAGAAATATTTTGTCGAAGGTATTGCCCATAACGGCGGTAAATAAACGAAAAAAGGAGTGTATACAATGAAGAAAGTACTTTTAGCAATTCTTGGCACAGTGTTATTACTTAGTTTGGCAGCTTGTGGTGGTGGCAAAGATACTAGTAGTAAAGAAAAAGATGGAAAAGAAGAAATTATTATGTGGGGGTCATGGTCAGGGGATCAAATTAAACAATTAGATAAGCAAATTGCTAGTTATAATGAATCTCAAGACACTTATAAAGTAAAATATGTATTACAAGAAAATGTAGAAGAAAAACTGTTAACAGGAATTGCTGGTGGAGAACTTCCAGACCTAATTATGTGGGATCGTTATCAAACGGCACTTTATGCTCCAAAAGATGTGCTTGAACCTCTAGATAAGCTAGTTAAAGACGATAAAGTGGAACTAGGTGACTTCTATGAAGAATCCGTTAAAGAAATGACATACAACGATAAATTGTATGGTTTGCCACTTTTAAATGATAACCGTGTTTTATTTTACAACAAAAAATTACTTAAAGAAGCAGGCGTTGAACCACCAACAACATGGGACGAGCTTGCAACTGCAGCTCAGAAAACCTCTAAATGGGACGGTAAAAAGATGACACAAGCAGGTATGTCATTACAAGATGTGGGCTTATTTAATCTTTACTTAATGCAAGCGGGTGGAGAGTTAGTAACTAGTGACAACAAAAAAACAGCTTTTAATTCGGAACAAGGGTTAGAAGTACTTAATTATTGGGATAAAATGCAAAATGATTTAAAAGTGTATCAACGTGGTTTTGATGATGGAACAGATGCATTTGCTGCAGGAAAAGAAGCCATGACATTTAATGGACCATGGGCACTTGCTGATTACAATAAAGTAGAAGATCTTGACTATGGTGTAGTAGAACCACCAACAGGACCAAATGGAGATAAAGGCGCAATCATGGGCGGATTTGGTTTAGTAATGCCAAAACAAGCAGAACATAAAGATGGCGCATGGGACTTTATGAAATGGTGGACAACAAAACCAGAAAATGGGGTAGAATTTGCTAAAATTAGCGGTTGGTTACCAGCAAACAAAGTCGCTGCTGAAGATGCTTATTTCACAGATGATCCCAACTATTCTGTTTTTGTTAATACGATGAAATATGCGAAAATCCGTCCAACTGTAGCTGGTTACGCAGACGTTGAAGGATTAGCGATGAAACCACAATTCGAAAAATTCATGAACGGAAATATTAGTGCTGAAAAAGCTTTATCGCAATCGGAAAAAGAAGGTAATCAAATTTTAAAAGAAGAGAGAGATAAATAATTGATGAAATGGTCAGATTATGCAACTTTAGGACAAGAAAGTTTAGAGAAATTTTATAAAGCTGATACAGAAGAGCAGTTTTTAAATAACTTTTATCCAATCAAAAATATTGAGGAAGATAATAAAGTTTTTAATTACTGGTGGCTAGCACATCTAGTAGAAGTAAGATTAGATGCTTACTTGCGGACAAATAAGCAAGCTGATTTAGAGGTAGCAGAATGGACATATGCACATAATAAGAACCGTAATGGCGGAACACTTATTCATGATTTCTATGATGATATGCTGTGGAATGCACTTGCAGCTTTTCGGTTATACAAAGTAACTGGTAAAGATATCTATTTGAGTGACGCAAAGTTAGTATGGCAAGATTTAGTTGATACTGGTTGGAATGATACGATGGGTGGAGGATTTGCTTGGCGCAGACCACAAATGTATTATAAAAATACCCCAGTGAATGCACCATTTATCATTTTATCATGCTGGCTTTATAATGAACTAAGCGAACAAAAATACCTTGATTGGGCGCTTAAAACCTATGAATGGCAAACAAAAGTCCTTGTTCGTGCCGATGGGTTTGTAGAAGATGGGATTAACCGTTTAGAAGATGGCGCTATCGACATGGAATGGAAGTTTACCTATAATCAAGGTGTATACATTGGTGCGAGTTTAGAGCTTTTCCGAATTACAAAAGAAAGTAAATACCTTGAAATGGCCAATAAAACAGCAGACATTTCATTGCAAGAGCTAACTGAAAACGGTATTTTCAAAGAAGAAGGAAGTGGCGGGGACGAAGGACTTTTCAAAGGAATTTTCTATCGTTACTTTACTGATTTAATTGAAGAAACAAATAATCAAACATTCCGGGATTTTGTTACAAGTAGTTGCCAAGTGTTAATTGACAATGCGATGGTTGACGGATACTTGCTAATGGGAATGAACTGGAAAGAAAAACCAAGTGGTCAAATTCCTTATTCAGCAGAGTTAAGTGGAATGATAGCACTTGAGATGGCAGCAAAACTAGAAAAATAAATAAAAAATACCTCCACTAGTGAATCGACCTCCAAAAGTTAGAATGCTTAATCTGACTTTTGGAGATTACGACAGTAGTGGAGGCTTTTTTAATTTTTCTTATATGCTTTGACAGAATCTCCCTCGACAAGAAGTGGGGGTAACATTTCTTTTTTAAACGCGTCAGGTTGATTAATTTGTTTTAACAACATATCAACCGCCTTAACACCGATTTTATATTGTGCTTGTTTAATATGGGTAAAACGAAAAGCAGATGCATCAAAGAAATTATCTGGGTGATCAAAACAAACAACCGATAAATCTTCAGGGATGCGCTTATTCAATTTAATACAAGCTTGCTTTATTAACAGCGCAATATTGTACTCTGTTGCAACCAGCGCGGTAATTTCTGGATGCGTTTCTAAAAACAGGGCAATTTTATTAATATCCGTTTGAATTGAAACAGTTGAATTGGGCATTACTGACTCGATTTCGCGAAATACATAATCAGAATGAAATGCCGTATGGAATGAAGCATGTCCACGGATAAAGCCATTCACACGACTATCCAGGGTTGAAACAGGACTTGTAGAAGTAATCATCCCAATATGTTTATGGCCCAGCTCAAATAACTTTTCGGTAATAATCCTACCCGCTTCCGTATTATCAGAGCTAATTGATGAAATTGGTAAACCTTCCAATGTGCGGTCAATAACAACTAAGGGGAATTTTTGAGAAGCAAGTTCCAGCAAAGTTGGCGAAACAAATTTTGAACTAGCAGGTAAAATCAGTATACCAGCTACATTCATTTCAATAAATTCCTGTAAAATTTCTTCTTCTCGTTCGGTATCCCCAAGTGATTTTTTAACAACAATATGTGCCTTCGAGTTACTATGCTCTAACATTCCCGAAAGCAAAATCGTGCCAAAAGTGTCATCGAAGTTAGTGATAATACAACCAAATAGAGGCTTGTCGAACATTCTAGTTTCCACTTGTTCACTATTTGGAGATGCACTAATAACGAAAGTACCAACACGGGGACGTCTGGAAATATAACCATCTTTTTTTAATAGTTCCAGTGCCTTTTTTAGCGTAATACTACTCACATCAAATTGATCCATTAGTTCTTTTTCTGCTGGCAGTTTATTTCCAACTGGGATTTCACCATCTTGAATAGCCAGTTTAAGTTGATCATAGACTTGCTGATACAATAGTTTTTTCATTTACTCACCCATTAAATATATTTTATAATATTAATTATATTTATTTTCGACACCAAAGTAAACTAATTACAATAAAAAAGTGAAAATTCATTTACAAACTTTAATAAATGGATGACTCATGTTAAACTTAAAGCTAGGAAAAAAGGAAAAGGTGTAGAAATGGCCATCAAAAAATTAAATGATTTTTATTTTAAAAAATTAGGAAACTGGAATTTAATACATAGCTTTATAAAAGGTTTTTGGAGAGCATTTTTTTTGTTAGTAATAGTATTAATTATTAGTGATATAGTCATTATTGGGCTATTGGATTCTCGTTACTTTATTCCAACCATTTTACTAAGCTTGGTGTGTGTGCCGCTTCTTTACTATATCTTGATTTATACCCGTGCAAAAAAATTTATTCGTGTTCGTTATCAACTAAGAAGTTTTTCGGAATTAATAACGATGCGTCGCTATTTATTATTTGCATATCTAGAAAAAAGCGGTTTTAGCACTAGGGATGATTTGGAAAAATTACTTCGCTTTATTCACTCAGAAATGGCAGAAGAAAAGAAAAACAATAAACCGTTAAGTTCGATTGTAGGCGTATTTGTTGCTGCTTTTTTGGCTATTTTAGGGGGCTCATTTCTATTTTTTGTAGATAATGTTGTAGAGCGACTTATTGCTGCTGTTTTAATCATCGTGATGGCGATTATTCTATATATAATAGGTACGTTTATTATGCGAATATTTCGTTCTCACTCCGAACTAAATGCAAGAAAAGAGCACGAACTAACAAAAGAAATTATCGCCATTCAAACAGCTATGCTAGTCAGTGAAAATACCAGTTATCATCCATTTTTAGCGATGGAGAAAAAAGTGAATGAAAATGATTTTTTAAAAGAGATTATTACATCAAGATCCTTTTTATAGACCTATTTAGGAGGCATCATCATGACAACCAAACGCAAAGAGACAAGAGAGAGTGTTTGTTATCGAGAAATCAAAAAGAAAATTCGCAACGGGGAATTAAAGCCAGGAGACCGATTAATCGAGAATACACTATCGCAACAACTAGAAATTAGTCGCACGCCAATTCGTAAAGCTATTGGTATGTTAGCAGCAGATGGTTATGTTGAATATAATGATTTTCGAGGAGCTTTTGTTAAAGACAGCATCATCAACAAAGAACGCTACTTTGAAATGACAGAAATCTTAGGTTTATTTTTAAAACAAGCGATTCATAAAATCCGAACCAAAAAAATAAGTTTTGATAAATTAAAAGTGACAAATAAATTAACCGAAATAAAACAACAAGAAGAGCAAACAGATCCAACAGTCTATATTGATTATGAAAAATGGTTTATTCAAGATTTGCTTACTTATTTGAAAAATAATTATTACTTAAAAATAAGTGAAGATTTTTTTAGTAATATAAAAGAATTTGGCGATGAGGAAGTTATTAAAATTGCACAAAATGCTTCTGTTAAAACCATTGAAAATATTGAATATTTTATTAATGCACTTGCTGTTCATGATTATGATAGGTGTTTAATGATTATTGATGAAGTGATTGATGCACACGTATTAGTTGCTTATCGATGAAAAAATGAGCATCCGCTTTTTTATAAGAAGCAGATGCTCATTTTTTATTTAATTTTCACTAAATATCTACCAGTAATGCCACCGTTCATTATTTGATGAAGGGCAGATGGTAAATCAGTGAACGAAATTTCAGTTGCCAATTCATCCAAATTAGTTAAGCGGAAATCAGTTGCAAGGCGATTCCAGATTCGTTTACGCTTTGGCATTGGACAAAGTACGGAATCAATCCCAAAAAGTTGAATACCACGCAAAATGAATGGATAGACAGTGGAATCTAATTTCCCACCAGCAGACATACCACATGTTGTTACTGCACCGCCATACTGAATAGCAGTTAACAAGTAAGCTAGCGATTTTCCACCAACACAATCAATCGCACCAGCAAATAGTTGCTTATCTAACGCACGAACTTTCTCTGGTTGAAACGCTTCTCGGGAAACAACTTCAGAAACGCCAAACTTTTGTAGAAATTCTTTTGCATCCGCTTTGTTGGAAGCAGCTACGACTTGATAGTTACGTTTAGAAAGTATGGCTGAACTAAGACTTCCCACACCCCCAGTGGCACCACTTACAGCAATTTTTCCATCTTCTGGAGTTACACCACTAAACTCAAGTGCATCTACAGAAAGAGCTGCTGTGAATCCTGCTGTCCCAAGTATCATTGCTTCCTTAAGTGATAGGCCAACTGGTAATGGAACAACCCATTCAGCAGGGACACGAATAAACTCACTATATCCACCGAAATAACTAACGCCAAAATCATAACTAGTTACAATGACTTCATCCCCAACTTGAAACAGCGCTGATTTCGATTCTACAACAACACCACTCGCATCTATACCAGGAATAAAAGGATAACTACGAACAATTTTGCCGTCGGGAAGCACTGCTAAACCATCTTTATAATTAATTCCTGAATAGTGTACTTCGATAAGTACATCGTTTTCCGGTAATTGATCTATGCTAGTTTCTCTAAAATGAAGTGAGGTCTTTTCTTGTTCTTTTTCAATAAAAAGGGCTTGAAATGATTTCATCTAAAAATTCCTCCACCAATCGATTTTGTGTTCTTCATCACTTTACGACTTTTTTAAGGATTTTTCAAGGCTGGTGCTGGTACTAATCTGCATTTCAAGGTAAACTATAATAGATAAGATGCCTAACTATGTGTAATTATAGCAATAGATTTTTTGGCAAGAGAGGGTGAGTACGATGGGGAAGGCATTATTAATTGTGAATCCATCATCAGG
This sequence comes from Listeria immobilis, assembly GCF_014322845.1. NCBI lineage: Bacteria > Bacillati > Bacillota > Bacilli > Caryophanales > Listeriaceae > Listeria > Listeria immobilis. The sequence continues at coordinate 9,502 of NZ_JAASUA010000012.1, forward strand.
TAAAGAAAAAGGAAAAGTATACCAAGGAAAAGCAGAAGCAGTCTTAAAAAAACGTTACGATGAAGTAGAAGTGCGTTTAACGGAAAAAGCTGGGGATGCTACGGAATTTGCTGCTTGGGCTTCTAAACAGGGGTTTGATGCAGTAATTGCGATGGGCGGAGACGGAACTTTAAATGAAACAATTAATGGGCTTGCTATCCATGAAAACCGCCCGGACTTTGGATTTGTGCCACTTGGAACGGTGAATGATTTAGCTAGATCGGTAGGCATTCCATTAAAACCTGAAAAAGCAATTCAGGCATTAGAGCATGCAGAGGGAGTACCAATGGACATCGGCCGGATTGGCGACCAGTACTTTATGAATGTATTAGCAATTGGAATGATTGCTCAAGCAGTTGACCAAGTGAGTGTGGAACAAAAAACTAAATTTGGTTCCGTAGCTTACTTTTTAGAAGGATTAAAAGCTTTTAACCGGAATGAATTATTGAATTTTAAATTAGAGTATGACGATGAAGTTTGGGAAGGTGAGGCTGCATTAGTTGTAGCTGGCTTAACAAAGTCTGTTGGCGGAATTGAATCATGGGCACCAGATGCAAAAATCGACGACGGCTACTTGCACATCGTTATTTTGACAAAACTTGGCTTGCTGGATGCTGCTAATATGATTCCGCAACTAATTCGTGGTAATTTGAAAAATAGCGGCGGCGTAGTTTATATTAAAACAAAGAAATTAACTATTGATGCAAGTGGAGATGATTTAAGTATTAATGTCGATGGCGATCCAGGTCCAGGCGTTCCAGCAGAAATTGAAGTACTTGGAAGTCATTTAAACATTCTTGCACCAAAAGAAAGCAGCAAAAAGCGTTTCGGTCCATTTGTACTAAAGAAATAGGTTATAATAAAGTATAGAAAACAAGGAGATGATACGCTTTATGGAAGAAGAATTAGATGTCATTCATAAAGGTCTAGCCAACGCAAAAAATGGTTTTAAGGCAGTCCCAGGGAAACTATATTTAACAAAAACCTATATCGTACACAAGCCAAATGATTATTTTGATGAGGAAATCAATATCCAATTAGATAGAGTGAGGAAGATTCGTGGTGTTCGCACTAAAATTCTCGGTAAACCACTGTTGTCCAACATTCTAGAAATAGATATGATTTCTGGTGTAAAGTATCAATTTGTTGTTAATAAACAGAAAAAATGGCTCGAAGCAGTTGCGAATGTTTTAGAAAGTCGCGGCGAATCTGAAAAATTAGCATAAAAAGAAGCTGGCGCAAAAAAACGTGTCCAGCTTCTTTTTTTTATGCTAAATAAAAGGCCGTTGCACCAATAAGGTTGGCATCATTACCAAATTCACAGCCAACCACCGTCGGACGAATTTTGGCAATTGGAACGCTTGCTTTTACTTCATCTACATAGGTATTTAGTTCTTCGATAAAGCCAGTTCGCTCACTAATTGCCCCGCCAATAACTACTAATTCAGGATCCAGTGCATATTGTAAATTAAAAATGCTTCGAGCCAAACAATTAAACATGGTTTTAAGCTCGTTAGTTGCGATCAAATTACCTTCTTCTCTAAGTTCAAAAGCTCGAACTCCATCAATTTTTTCTGCTGGTGTAAGTTTCTCGCCAATTCGTTTCGCAGCATTCACCACTGTTCCAAGATCGCTTAGGGTGTTTCCTTCTTGATTCATTAACATATAACCAAACTCGCCGCCATGTAAATTTGCTCCGTGATGAACTTTTCCGCCCTGAATCACTGCTCCACCAACACCAGTGCCAATAATCATAAAAATAATATCTTGTTTATCTTTCGCAGCACCAAGCCAAACTTCTGCTAGTGCAGCACAGTTAGCATCATTTTCCATCGTCACAGGTAGCGCTAATTTTTCTTCCAAAAGTTGCCGAAACGGAAAATTATGTATATAAGGAATTGCACTCGCTCCGCCAATGACGCCGGTTTCATTATTTACCGCACCAGGACAACTAAATGCGGCTCCTTCGAAAGAATGCGTATTGTTTTCCTTTACCTCGACAAGTAATCGAATTAGTTCATCCAAATTATCAGGAGTAGCAAATTTTCCTTTCTCAAGTAACTCACCTTGTTTCGTTAACACGCCATACTTCACTGCTGTACCGCCCATATCAAATGCAAGAATCGTCATAGTCTGTTCTCCTTTATTTAAAAGTATATACTTATAATACTTTTAAATCAGACAAATAACAAATAAAAAGTGAAAATACTTAGCTAAAAATTAACGTCAATTTCTAGTTTTGTGCTATAATAAAGCAAGAATTTAAAGCGCAGGAGGAAACAGTTAGTGGAGATAAAGGTTCAAGAAAAATTGACTGACGGCAGAATCGCTTTTAGTAGTGAATATGGTGAATGCGTTGGGATTTGGGCCGATGAAGACCCAGAACCAAGTAGGAATTACACGGTAGAGATTACGATACCTGATATGATTAGTGCAGAACTTTTGCATGAAAGTGAAGAAAAACATTGTGTTTTAGAAATAGATGAAGAAGGTTTAGTGCACGTGGTTGGGAAGTTAGAAGACTACGAGGAAGATGGATTCGCCGTGCTTCGATTGGAAGAAAGTATTATTTGTTTTGACACCAAGTTCAGTGAAGAAATCGAAATGCTTCATGGTAGATTTGTCGAATTTGTTATTCCAGAAATTAAATTAAGTAATGTTGGTATATAGTTTTAATAAAAAATGAAACTCATTCTTTAACACTTTGTTAGAGAATGAGTTTTTTTGTAGGGAAACATAGGACTAATAAATATACATGGTTATTCATTTGTTATGATTTGAAAACGTTAACTATTTTAAGAATAAGTTTAAAATTGCTATTAAAATCACATAAAACACATTGATAATCGAAAGCTTTGTGACGTTGTATTTTGAAAGTGAATAATTTGTGAATAATGACTCAAATTGTGCTTTTTTTTTACACACGCAAAACTACATATATACATAATTTGTGTAGTAATTATTATAAACAAGCCTTTTTTAAGTCGTTCATGACAAGAATCGGACATTTCATTACATTTTTGGTTATACATTAAGTATTTATATTATTATAAATGGGGAATAACAAAAAAACAGGAGGCAACAAGATGAACAAAAAAATGACATTTCTTAAAGGTACGATGGCTTTAATTGTAGGAGTAAGTATAATTTCAGCTCCTTTGATTACAGCATATGCTGCAAGTGATAAAGTGAAAATAACAATGGAGCGAAGATATGTGAGCGGAAAAGCAAATAATAAATTCCATTCACTAAATAAGGGAACAGTAAAATTGAATGTATCGGCAAAGGGATTTGGAAAAAGCAAACCGAGCTCGACTATTGCTTTATACAAAAGTAGAATAGGATTGGATCAGTATTATGGTAGAGTATCTGTTTCAAGTGGGGCAAATTACTATTATAAAAATCAAACAAAAGTATTTCCTACAAAAGCAGATAAAAAATCTAGTGATTATTACTTAGTGGCTGAAAAAGCAATGGATCGATACACAGTTAAGATTGAAGGGAAAGTTAGTAATTAATAGATTGGAAGAAAGTATATGCTGACATTTTCGATATTAGTAATGATGGTAGCACTTATTGTGTATATTGTTTTTTTCTTATTAAGATGGTTAAAAAAGAAGGAAAAATTTGAAATTATTATTTTTAAAACATGTTTATATATCTATTGTTGTGGAGTAATAAAATATACTATTTTTCCTATTATGGTACAACCGTTTTTAATAGAAGATACAAAAAAATATATAACTGGCCCTTATATGAATCTAATACCATTCAAAACAATAAGTGAGATGTTTATTTATAGTACAGATAGTGATATTTTTCAAGTGATTGCAAATTTTATCATGTTTGTCCCACTAGGAATGATTTTACCTTTGTGCTATCAAAAAATGACTTGGAAAAATGTTTTTCTTATTAGCTTGTTTGCTCCGCTAGGTATTGAACTTATACAATTATTGCAAGATATCATCTATCAATCTCCATTTAAATTTGTTGATATTGATGATATAATACTAAATTTTAGCGGGGGAATATTTGGGTATCTTGTCTTTATTTTACTTCGGCCACTTTTAAGGAAAATGGGATTATATATTGATAAATGTGGAGTGAAGGCAATATAGAATAATTAAATTTAGCAATAATGAAATTACATACATGGAACATATTGTGGTGTCTTAATATACTAATAAATAACCACACTTTTGCACAAGAAAGCATAAAAAGGGGCTAACAACATGATAGCAAAAAGTAGATTAAGAATAGCTATTTCTGCAGTGGCGTTAATTGTACTATGCTTGTGTGTTGGTATAATTTTAACCGCATGTTCGAATGATAAAAGCACCCAAGAAAAGCCTTTGGAAGCAAACGAAATAGAGCAAGTGAAACCGAAAAGTGGTGTTATTTCGTATCATGGGAAATATCTTCAATTAGCTGATAATATAGAAGAACTTGATGACAGTTCACCAGTTATAGTTACTGTCACCAAGGAATCTGAAAAAACGTCTATAACGAGAGAATCTAAAGATAGTGAGATACCAACTGATTTTTATACAATGAGTGAAGTAACGATAAATAATATTCAAAAAGATGAATCAGGAATTTTGAAAGAAAACAAAAAAATCAACGTGTTAGAAGATAGTGTAGAGAATGTAGAAGTAGATGGTGAAAAGTATGATTTAACGATGGACGGATATAAAAATATGCAAGCGGGCGAAGAATATACACTTTTCCTTAGAAAGAGCACATCGGGAGATAATTATGTTTTGACTAACGCTCTTTTAAGTAAGTATCCTGTGGAAGAGGTAGAACAAGATGAATTATTTTTAGAAGATGGGGAGAGCATGGAAGAAACCGAGGATATGAAAGATACTTATCAAGAACTCTACAAAGAGGTTTTGAAGGAGTATTAGTTGGAGAGTTCCCCATTATAGGAGGAAGAAAATAATGAAAAAAGTAAAAATGGAAAAATGGCTTATAGGAGTTTATGTTCTTGAAGTTATTGCATGCATTTGTATATATTTTGCAACAGATATAAAGCTCATACTAGTCTTAGGGTTTATAGCATTTATGGGGATAGGATTCCAAATTTTAAGATACCGAAATGCAAAAAAAGAAATTAATTAACCAACAAAAAAAGCTATGTCTCCATTCCTAACAAACAGGAAAATGAGGCATAGCTTTTTTTAACTATATGTAGCAAACACAGCAAGCATTTTCTCCAAATCTTTCTCAGATCTCGCAAACAACATTAACCGTTGACGATTTGTTTCAATCACGAGGATGCCGTCTTCCGATAAATTCATTCGTTCAATTTTATCATAAGGGAAGAATAATAAGGCGTAGAAAATACCGGTTTTTTTAAAGACTGCTCTTGAACTACGGAAAAAACAAATGTAGATAAAAAGCACGCCCATAATTGCTAGTAATACCGAAGTGGAAAATGGACCTTCCCGGAAAAACGCATTGGAAACAAACAGTAGCGCGATAATTCCGACGAAAATATAGCCATCCCAACGACCTCGAGAACGCAATTTGACAGTTAAAACAGATTTGCCTTTCCATAGTGGAATTACTGCATCATTATACAAGATATACAGTAAAGTTAATATGTTGGCAACAAATAAGAAGATATTCGTAGCATCCCAGACCATTTTTAAATCACTCACAATCTAATATAGATTTCATTTAAACATATTGTAACATAATTACTCAAATAAAAGGGAGAACCGGACTTGACTCCGATTCCCCACATATAAGTTAAAGCTAATTTCTTAACCTAGTGGTGAATAACCTGCTGGCGGAAGTCCTAAGATACCTGACCAGTAGCCTAAAATACCAACTACGAATAGTGCTAGAATTAACCAAAGTGCATTGACTTTTTTCTTCAGTACCCACATACATGCGAAGGTTAGAAGTAGGGCAAGAAGACCTGGCATTAATTGGTCCAAAATACTTTGAACAGTAGTTGGAATGTCTTTACCAGTTTTAGGATCTTCTGTTGTATAAGCTACAAGTGGTACGTAAATTGTGGTCCATTTATTTACGAGCGCACCCATTACGAATAGTCCTAAAATAGAGGCACCTTCAGTTAATTTTTGGAGTAAACCACCAGACATATCAGATACAACATCGGTACCTTTTGTATAGCCATAGAACACGCCCCAATAACGGAAGCCTAAACGAATTGCGTTGAATAATACAAAGAATAAAATCGGTCCAATAATACTACCATCCGTTGCAAAACCAGCTCCTAATGCGGCAAGTACAGGACGAACGGTACCCCAGAAAATAGGATCCCCAACACCTGCAAGTGGTCCCATTAAACCAACTTTGATACCATTGATTGCACCATCGTCTATATCGGAGCCATTTGCTTTTTGTTCTTCCATTGCTGTTGTAACACCTAAAATCGGTGCGGCCATATAAGGATGGGTATTAAAGAATTCTAAGTGACGTTTGATTGCTTGTTCTCTTTCCGGACCTTTTTCAGGATAAAGACGTTTAATGACTGGGATTACAGAGAAACAAAAGCCTAGAGATTGCATCCGTTCAAAGTTCCACGACCCTTGGAAGAGGTTGGAACGAATGAATACGCCCATTAAGTCTCTTTTCGTTATTTTCTTTTCATTTACGATAATTTGTTCACTCATATTTTTCTCCCCCTTCCTTAGTCGTCAAGGTCGTCGTCGAGATCATCAGATTGACGTCTGCCGCCGCCTCCACCATATTGTTCTATAGCATCTTTTAATTGGTATTTAGGATTTAGTTGAATATAAATAATTGCTGCAACTAGACCTAAAACACCCAGCGCTACTAAGTTGAATGCTGTAAATGCAGCGACAACAAAACCTAAGAAGAAGAAAGGCATTAAATATTTCGCTGACATCATATTAATAACCATTGCATAACCGACAACAACGATAAAGCCACCAGCTACGTTAAGACCATTTACAATAACTTCTGGTATAGCATTAAGTAAATTTTCTACGGCGCTTGTCCCAACTGTTACGGCAACGATCATTGCTGGAATAGCGATACGCATAGCTTGAAGTAATAGTGCTGAAACATGTATCCAGTCGAGACTTCGGAGGTTTCCTTCCTTACCAGCTTTATCAGCCATATGTTGGAAAGCAACTGTAATTGTACGAACGAGGATAGTAAGTACTTGTCCAAGAGCAGCTAAAGGAATTGCTAGTGAAATACCTACGCTGATATCTTGTCCACCAGTGATAACTAAGATAGTGGAGATGATTGATGCGAGCGCAGCATCTGGTGCAACTGCCGCCCCAATGTTCATCCATCCAAGGGCAATCATTTCAAGCGTACCCCCAATGATAATGCCGGTTGTAATATCCCCAAGAACAAGACCAATTAGTGTACAGGCAATTAATGGTCGATGTGTTTGCCACTCATCCAAAATACTACCCATACCACTAATACATGATACAAGGAATACAAGGATTAATTGTACTGTAGTCATATTTTTCCCTCCCAATTTTTCTTTAAAATGATAAAAAAGATAATTTCAAGTTGGTAATTGAATTCCCAGATATTTATTACAGGTGCTTTTATTCATAAATCACCCCTTTAAAGGTTTTTTCTGAACGTCTGCACTTTTCTTAGGGCTTAAAAAGTAAGACCAAGGGTGAATTATTTTTCTTTATCAAGCAATGGAATGAGTTTTACTTTGTTATCAGAAGCAACTTTGCGAATCTCAAGTTCAATTCCTTTTTCATCTAATTTATGGAAAGCTGCTTCATCTGCTTCGTCCACTGAAACAGCATTGGTAATCATATGTTTGCCTTCGCGGAAAGCCATACCACCAATGTTAACGGTTGTGATGTTTACACCAGCTTCGACTAAAGTTAATACATCTGTTGGATTTGTGAAGAGCAACATTACCGGAGTAGTAGCATATTTGGGATTGTTATATACACGAATTCCTTTTTGTACATCTACAACGCTTGCTTTCACTCCAGGAGGTGCTACTTGTGTAAGAAGTGTTTTACGAACCTCATCTTTTGCTACATCGTCACTAATAACGATAATACGTTCTACCTGTGTTTCTTTTGTCCAAACTGTTGCTACTTGTCCGTGAATTAAACGGTCATCAATACGTGCTAAGCGAATTTCCATTATAAATCGTCCTCCCCGACTTGTTTTTCTGTTTGTGGTAATGATTTTTTAAGTGATTTAACGCCACCGATTCCTGCTGTAAGGGCAGTTTCAACTAAATCTTTTTGATTACTTGCAGCACGCATGGATAGTGTTTCAAGTAACATCGGAATATTAACGCCGGTGACAACGTCCATATTATCTTCTGGCAGTGCAATTTGGCTGGATGCATTGTATGGACTGCCACCAAATAAATCAACCATAAAAATAACGCCTTCAGAAGTATCCAGTATTTCTAATTTTTCTTTGAATTTAGTAATTAGCGTATCTGTGTTTTCTCCAGGAACAAATGTAATAAATTCCACATTATCCTGTTTACCAATAATCATTTCGGCTGATTTTAAGAGTTCACGTGCAGATTCACCATGAGTGCCAATAATAATCCCAACTGGCATAAGTATCTCCTCCTTAAAGCGTGGATATGACTCCTCCATAAATAGTAACGCAATAACCATGCCAACTTTTCTGTATCAAACGCCCCCTTTAATAATAGAAGTGTTCCAAGGCCTTTATAAGCATTGAATGAAAGTTGGCTGAGTCTGTAATACGCTACAAAAATACCTTAATACACTAAAAAACTCTTTTTTAGACATACATACCACCTTACCCTAAAAAACTGGCTAGGAAACTTTCTAGTAAATCTTTGGACATTTTTAATAAAAAAAGCTAAAACAGCTATTGATTCAAATTACAACAGTTGTTTTAGCTCGATATAATACTTATAAAATTACTTCTGGTTGGATTTCATTTAAAATATCATATAAATAGCATAATTCGTCATTTGTGAGTTTTAAATTCATTTTGTAAATAACTTCTTTGTTGGTTTCTTCCAGTGCTTTGAAAATAGGGGTTTCGGTCATCGTTTTGGCATCATGATAAGTAAGACCATCATGTAAAACCATCCGTTCAAGCGCACATCCAACATGTATAAGTAAATTAATTTTAAAGGTATTATCAAGTTCGTAGCCAAGCTTTTTCTCAAGTACATTAGCAAAAGAAGTGAGAATTTCGATTGTTTTCTTTGGATTTAAGTACATTAAGAATTCATTTAAGCTTTCTTCAATAATTTCTTTTGCAATTCGTCCTGTTTCACCAGTTTTTACAATGATATTGCGCTGTTTAACAAGGCTAACAAGTTGTTCCTCACCATCATCACCAAAAAGTCGCTCAAGTGGAATAAATGGGATTTGGATTTTCGGATCTTGAATACCAACTGCCATTAAAATATCGTTGTCTTCTTGTAATTGTTCCAACCGTGCATCCATCTCGTGTAAGCCAATTGGAATCACTTTAATTGCATCCGTTGTAATTGTATCTAAAATATTTTCGATAAATAGTTGAAGTTTTTCCGCGGTTCCTTCACCAGTCGCGCAAATAGTAACAATAGCATGGGGTTTTTGATTTGCATCAAGTGAATCGTCTTCAGAAGTATAGCCCCCGTATCCTCGGAAATCTTTTAAAGAGTCATAAATACTATCTAACTCCATATCCAAAATATTAGATTTTCGAACAGCTTCAATGACAGTTGCGGTGGAAACCATATCAATAGAACGAACTGGAATTCCCGTACGTTCGGAAATAACCGGCGCAAAGCTTGTCAGAGATCCCATATCCACAAGTAGTAAGAGGCCTCGTCCCATATCCATTTCTCGTGCACGTTCAGTTAATTTATCTAGGACAATTTTGGGGCTCTGGTCAAGCGGCATATCAATTCCTTCTACTAAACCTTCACCAAGCAATTTCTTAGCAACACTAACCATACTACTCGCAGTGTTATTACCATGAGTCGCCACAAGTACTGCAACTCGGGCATTTTCCTGGTCTTTTAAAAGCGAACTAATAAGCAATGTTAAGTACATTACTTCCATATTTGGAACGCGAATGTGGAAAGTTGCTTCAATATCATCTTTAATTTCTCGTGAAAGTTCATAAGCTTCTGGCTGGTCATTAACTACATTTTCGATATTCGTATATTTAAGTGGCTTATTACTTTCTATTCGCTTAATAAAGGATGTTAAATGAAGACTAAAGGCAAGCAAAAAGCGTTCATTTAGTTTTTTGCCAAGTTGATGCTCAATCCGTTGTTCCACACTTTCAGCAAAATTAAGGATTTCTTCATTGACGATTTTTAAAATATTTTCGCGGTTATGAATTGTATTTTTAAATTTGTTGTAAAAACTATTGAGGTGAATATCAATATCCATTTTAATGAATTTTTTAATATCATCATCTTCTACACCTTGATTCATTAATATAGAAGCTTTATCTTCAATAATTTTGTATAAATTGAAGTTTGGTTCATATTCATCCGACGTAATTAATGTATTATTAAGCTCTGGAAAAATGGTTGTATAAGGCTCTAAATACTCGGCGATTGCTTGAAGTTCTTTGCGGCGATTGCTAAAGTGGAAAAATCCGTCTTTAATATTAATCGGTAAAGTTTTAAAATCAATTAGAATTTCATCATCTTTATCAAAACTATTTAAAAAACCTTGTGCACAAACAAGTTGGATATTTGATTTTAACTGTCCAATATTTCCATAAGTAGTATTTCCAAGTAAAGCTTTTGCTGCTTCATCTTCAATTCGAATGGGTTTATTTACACGATGGGCTTCACTAGAAAGTAAGTATTTAAGCAGTTCAACACGTTCAAAAGCAGTTCGCTCTTCCAAACTTGGTAATGTAATAATAATGGGAATCCGTCGCATAAATGTTTTTAAGAGAGAGGATTCAGGGTTTTCAGTAGTGGCGCCAATTATTAATACATTTGATTTTCGTGTTCGATCAGTTTCGCCAAGTTTATTATAGGTTCCGGAGTCCATTAGATAAAAAATCATTTCTTGACCTTCAGGAGGTAGACGATGAATTTCATCAAGGAACAAGATACCGCCGTCTGCCTTTTCAACAAGTCCACCTTTGTCATTATCGGCACCAGTAAAAGCGCCTTTGACATGACCAAAAATATGGGACATTAATAATTGCGGGTTGTTATAATAATCTGCGCAATTGAAAATAATAAATGGCGCATCCGTTGGTAGACGTTTGGCATGTTGCGAAAAGCGATACATTAAATTAGCAAAAAGTGTTTTACCAACACCAGTTTGTCCAAGAATCATTGTATGTAATCCATTAGGTGGATAGAGGACAGCAGCTTTTGCTTGTTCAACGGGAGTTTTTAAACTATCATTTACACCAATTAAATCATCGAAAGGGCTTCTTTCGGCGATTTTTGGTTTGAGTAATTTTAAAAGGGATGCAGAACTTTCAAATTCAAGTTCATTATCAGCTAAGTTACGGCCTATTTCTTCTTCAACAGGTTTTTTGGGAAAATAAAGCACTGGACGACCAATGATTTTGATGATTTTCCCTTGTCTGTGAAGTTCATTTAATTCCATACTGACATTATTTCTTAGAATATCTAAGGTTTCTGAAATAGTTGTGGCGGTAAATCCTTCATTATTCTCAAGCTGTTCGCGAATCGTCATGGTGGAGGGGTTTTCTAAAATAAATTTATAAATACGGTCAATACGCTTCATTAAAATACCTCCCTTTAGTGTATCCGGAAACGATTAGTGTATTAAAACGAGTTAATACACTTATAAATTCTGTATTTAGTTTAGCATGACCACTGAAAAAGTCAATGATAATAGAATAAAAAACAAATTGACTACTCTCACTAAGTAAGTAATAATATTATAGAAGTAACAAATAAAACGAATGAGGTGTTCATAGTGTCAAAAGTACTTTTTATTAAAGCATCGCCACTTCCAAATGAAGTATCAAGAAGTTCGCAAGTAGCAGAAACATTTATCGAGGAATACAAAGCGAAAAATCCATCAGATACAATAGAAGAATTAGTATTATATAATACAGAAGTGCCATTACTCGATTTAGAGTTAATGACGGCTGGAAGAGAACTACAAGCTGGAAAAGCATTTACTGATTTAGCTCCAGAAGTACAAAATAGATTGAATACTTATAATGCGCTTACGGAACAATTCCTTGCAGCAGATAAATATATTTTTGTCTTCCCACTTTGGAATCTTGGAATCCCGCCACTACTAAAAGCGTATGTGGATACTTTTGTTGTTGCAGGTAAATCATTCCGCTATACAGAACATGGTCCAGAGCCATTACTAAAAAATAAAAAAGCTATTTTAATTCATGGTAGTGGTGGTGTTTATTCTGCTGGACAAGCAAGTTCTTATACGCACGGAGAACCATATTTAAATACCATTTTACAATTTATCGGTATTGAAGTTGCTCCAACCATTTTTGTAGAAGGTATTGATCATAATCCAAGCAAAGAAGCAGAAATCGTTGCAGCTGCTAAATCGGTAGCGCGTGAAAGTGCTGCTAAATTCTAAAAACTTTGTGAAAAAATTATTAATATCTTTAATTGATAAGGTAGTATTATCAACTGTCTAGACCAATAAACACTTAGAAAAAGATTGCTAATCCCTAAAGATATTGGTAAAGTAGAATAGAAGAATTCAAGGATAAAGTGCTAATTTTTTAGCACTTTATTCTGTTTAATTATTCGAAAGGGATGAATTAGGATGGCGGAGCAGAAAGAAGAATTGCAAAGAGGGCTGAAAAATAGACATATTCAGTTGATTGCAATAGGCGGGGCAATTGGAACAGGGCTTTTTTTAGGAGCTGGAAAAACGATTCATTTAGCTGGTCCATCTATCATGTTAGTTTACTTAATTATTGGGGCTATCTTATTCTTTGTAATGCGAGCTTTGGGTGAGTTATTAATACATAACCCGACAACCGGGTCATTTACAAAATTTGCAGAACAATATATTGGACCATGGGCAGGCTTTATAACAGGTTGGACTTACTGGTTTTGTTGGATTGTCACAGGTATTGCTGAAATCACAGCAGTTGGAATGTATGTAAAATTCTGGGTACCAGATTTGCCACAATGGATACCGGCGCTAGCGTGTGTGTTAGTTTTACTACTTTTTAATTTAGCAACTGTAAAAGCATTTGGTGAAATTGAATTTTGGTTTGCTATTATTAAAGTAGTTGTTATCATTGCGCTAATTGTTATCGGTTTTGTTTTAGTATTTATTGGCTATAAACATGGAACAAGCACTGCGTCATTTTCCAATTTAGTAGATTATGGTGGCTTTTTCCCAAATGGAATAGCTGGATTTTTACTTGCATTTCAAATGGCGACATTTTCGTTTGTGGGTATTGAGCTTGTGGGGGTAACGGCTGGGGAAGCAGATGATCCAGAACGCACATTACCAAAAGCAATTAATAATATTCCCATTCGGATTTTGATTTTCTATATTGGGGCATTGCTCGTTTTAATGTCCATTTATCCATGGAGTAATATTGATCCAAACACAAGTCCATTTGTTAGTGTGTTTTCAATGATTGGTATACCAGCCGCTGCCGGGATTATTAATTTTGTTGTATTAACTGCGGCGATGTCTTCATGTAACAGTGGGATATTCAGTACGAGCCGGATGCTTTATACACTTTCTGCTGAAGGTAAAGCACCGAAAAAAATGCATCATTTAAGTTCTAATGGTGTGCCAGCAACGGCATTAATTACATCAACTGCATGTTTACTTATTGGTGTATTTTTAAACTATTTTTTACCGGAGAAAGTATTTATTTTGGTAACAAGTATAGCAACAATTTGTTTTATTTGGGTTTGGGGAGTAATTTTAGTTGCACACTTACGTTTTCGTCTTAAATACCCAAAAATTGCGGAGAAAAGTACATTTAAGATGCCTTTATCACCATTTATGAACTGGGTTAGTTTAATTTTCTTTGGCGGATTATTAATCATTCTAGGCTTTGCGGCAGATACACGAATCGCATTATTTGTAACGCCAGTATGGTTCTTAATCTTAGGAATTGCATATCAAATTTTAAAAATAACTAAAAATAAAAAGTCGAAAATTCGACATAATTAACGATTAAGCCCTCCATCGCTAAGCAAAGCAGTTTTAGCAGTGGGGGGGCTTTTTTTTGCTAAGAAAAATCGCCGCAAAATTCTTTACAAATCATGAAAATCGTGTAGAATGATAGGTGTTTAGAGACTTTACAGTGCTTATGCATTTCGAGTGAGTACTCACTCATTTTTATTTCATGGCATTTAATGTGAAGTTTTCTACAATTGAGCGTTTATATGTGAATTTCTATACATAAAAAGATAAAGCGTAGCGAAAGGAATGAGGTAAATGATTCATGCAGGGTTAGATGTTGGCTCAACCACAGCGAAAGCCGTAGCGTTGAACGATCAAGGGGATATTTTATTTCAAACGTACAGAAGACATTATTCGGATATTAAAAAAGTAACACTCGAAATTATGCAAGATATGCAAAAAAAATGCGGTATGACAGAAATGACTTTTAAAATCACGGGATCTTCTGGATTAGCTATTTCCAAATTTTTAAAAGTACCATTTGTGCAAGAAGTTATCGCTTGTACTGAAGCAGTGGAACAAGTTATTCCTGAGACAGATGTAGTGATTGAGCTTGGCGGGGAAGATGCGAAAATTATTTATTTTAGTGGTGGTATTGAACAACGAATGAATAATGCTTGTGCTGGCGGTACAGGAGCTTTTATCGACCAAATTGCCACTCTTCTTCAAACGGATCCAACTGGTTTAAATGAATTAGCGCAAAATGCTAATACGATTTATCCAATAGCTTCAAGATGCGGGGTTTTTGCTAAAACAGACGTTCAACCGTTATTAAATGAAGGAGCTAGAAAAGAAGATATTGCGGCATCTATTTTTCAAAGTGTTGTTACACAAACAATTAGCGGACTTGCATGTGGACGGCCAATTCGTGGTAAAGTAGCTTTTCTTGGCGGTCCACTAACATTTCTAGATCAACTACGATACCGTTTTACAGAGACGCTTAAAATGAAAGAGAGCGATATTATTGCTCCACAAAATGCAGAATACTTTATTGCACTTGGAACGGCATTTACAGGGCTTAATGATGTTCCAATTAAAGTAGAAGATATGGTTAACCGACTTTCCAATATGGATATGACAACCATGACAACAGATACAGTAATCTTACCAGCATTATTCGAAAATGAAACGGATCTAGAAAACTTCCGAGCTCGACACAATAAAATGAAAGCTAAACGGGCGAAGTTGGAAGATTACGAAGGTGATGCTTATTTAGGTATTGATGCTGGCTCAACGACTACAAAACTAATCTTGATGAGCCAAACTAATGAAATTTTATATTCATTTTATTCTAGTAATAATGGGAATCCGCTTCAATCTGTTATTGACGCGACGAGTGATTTATATGAAATTTTGCCAGAGAAAGTGCGAATTGCGCAATCGGGTATAACCGGTTATGGTGAATCGCTTATTAAAGCCGCACTAAAAATTGATGTTGGGGAAATCGAAACAGTTGCTCATTACCGTGCTGCTCGCGAATTTTTACCTGATGTAGATTTTATTTTGGATATTGGCGGACAAGATATGAAATGTATGAAAATCAAAAAAGGAGCGCTTGATAGTTTAATGCTTAATGAAGCGTGTTCTGCTGGTTGTGGTTCTTTCTTAGAGACATTTGCTCAAACGCTAAATTTATCTATTGAAGAATTTGCAGCACGTGCGCTAGAAGCAAAAGCGCCAGTGGATCTTGGTTCACGTTGTACAGTGTTTATGAACTCCAAAGTAAAACAAGTGCAAAAAGAAGGCGTCAGTATGGAAGATTTATCTGCTGGACTAGCCTATTCTGTTGTAAAAAATGCACTACAAAAAGTAATCAAACTTCGTAGCCCTAAAGATATTGGCGAAAAAGTGATTGTGCAAGGCGGAACTTTTTATAATGAATCTGTTCTACGTGCCTTTGAACTTTTGACTGGTCGGGAAGTTATTCGTCCGGATATTGCTGGAATGATGGGAGCATACGGGGCAGCACTAATTGCTAGAGAACATTACGAAACTGGTGAAGTAACGGAAATGCTCGTACTTGAAAAATTACGTGAATTTAGTGCTGAAACTTCACAATCGCGCTGTAATCTTTGTAGTAACACATGTCAGCTGACTGTTACTAGATTTGGTGATGACCGGACATTTATTAGTGGAAATCGTTGTGAACGTGGCGAACGCGTTGAAACAAAACGAAATGTTTTACCAAACTTATATGCATATAAATTAAAACGAACTTTTGATTATAAGTCACTCAAAAAATCAGAGGCTACTCGTGGAACTATTGGAATTCCTCGTGCATTAAATGTGTTTGAAAACTATCCGCTTTGGCATACAATTTTAACGAATTTAGGATTCCGTGTGGTACTTTCTTCTAAATCATCTAAAAATCTTTATGATAAAGGAATTGAAACAATTGCATCAGAAGCAGTTTGTTTCCCAGCTAAATTAACACATGGTCATATTATGGATTTGATTAAGAAAAAAGCCGAACGAATTTTCTACCCATCGGTTGTATATGAAAAACCAGAATTTGGTGAAGCAACAAATAACTTTAACTGTCCAGTTGTTGCAGGCTATCCAGAAGTTATTCGTGTCAATGTTGATGCGCTAGAAGAGAAAAATATTCCAATGATTAGCCCATTTTTAACATTAGATAATGAAAAAGCGTTAATTAGCCAAATGATTTTAGCGTTCCCTGAAATCCCAGCAGAAGATATGGAAAAAGCAGTAAAAGCAGGGCTTCTTGAAGCGGAAATGTGTCGTAAAGATATTCAAGAAGAAGGAGAAGCGGCACTTACTTACATTAAGAAAAATAAAATCAAAGGTATCGTTCTCGCAGGACACCCTTATCACATTGATCCAGAAGTAAATCACGGAATTCCAGAACTGATTACCATGAATGGAATGGCTGTATTAACAGAGGATTCGATTTCCCATCTGGGTGAGATTGACCATAAACTTCGCGTTGAAAATCAGTGGAAATATCATGCAAGACTTTATCGCGCAGCAAGTTTTACAGCTAAAAGTGAAGATTTAGAATTCGTGCAATTGACTTCATTTGGTTGTGGTCTAGATGCTATTACAACAGATATGTGTCAGGAAATTATTGAAGGTCATAATAAAGTGTATACTTTGCTTAAAATCGATGAAATCAATAACCTTGGTGCAGCAAGAATTCGCGTCCGTTCCTTGAAAGCTGCAATGGAAGAGCGTGAGAAAAATAATGTTAAACCTAGCATAATGAAAAAACCAAAAGAGCGCGTAATGTTTACAAAAGAAATGAAGAAAACTTACACTATTTTAGCACCACAGTTAGCGCCAACTCATTTTGAAATGTTGGAAGCTGCGTTTAAAGTTGGTGGCTATAATTTAGAAGTACTTCCAGCCGTTACCCCTCGTGCAGTGGATGAAGGTTTGCGTTATGTCAATAATGATGCATGTTATCCAGCTATTTTGACGATTGGGCAAATGATGGATGCGTTAAAACATGGTGATTATGATTTGGATAATTTAGCTGTTTTAATGACGCAAACAGGTGGTGGATGTCGGGCAACCAACTATATCTCCATGTTGAAAAAAGCATTAGGTGAGGCGGGAATTGACCATATTCCAGTAATTTCACTGAATGCAAATGGCCTAGAAAAACAACCAGGATTTAAATTAACTCCTAAAATACTCGTTCGTCTATTAGCAGGAATTAGTATGGGGGATGCACTTGACCGGATGCTTTATCGGACTAGACCTTATGAAGTAGAAGAAGGTAGTGCCAATAAGTTATTCCGTAAATACCTTGATGCTGGTCGTGAGTTAATGGAGGATTATTCTTTTACTGGATATAAAAAACTTGCAAACGAAATGGTTCAAGCTTTCGATCAACTACCAATTACAAATGAAATCAAACCGCGTGTAGGTGTTGTTGGTGAAATTCTTGTGAAATTCCATCCAGGAGCAAATAATAATATTGTTGATGTAATTGAAGAAGAAGGCGGAGAAGCTGTAGTACCAGATTTGACTGATTTTATTTTATATTGCTGTTACGATGACCATTTTGCTGCAAATACATTTGGTCGCTCAAAAGTAAAATCTTTCGCAAAACAAAGTGTGGCAATTCCGCTAATCAATCAATTCCGTAAACCAGTTACAGATGCACTGAAGAAAAGTGAACGTTTTGAAGCGCCAGCAAGTATTGAATCTATTGCAGAAAAAGCAAGCCAATTACTTTCACTTGGAAATAAAATGGGAGAAGGTTGGTTCTTAACAGGAGAAATGTTTGAGCTACTAGATAGTAATGTGCCGAATATTGCTTGTTTACAACCATTCGCTTGTTTACCAAACCATATCACAGGTCGTGGAATGATTAAAGGCTTGAAAAAAATGTATCCAGAAGCCAATATCATGTCTATTGATTATGATGCGGGATCAAGTTCTGTAAACCAATTAAACCGAATTAAATTAATGCTTTCGATTGCTAGAAAACAACTAGAAACAACTGAAGTAGTCACTGAAAAAGAAACTAATACTAAATTTAACCCAAGAGAAAAAATTCTTGGGAAAGCAAAACAAGTCAGAGAGAGCGCTCCAGTTGAAATGATTGGCAATAAAGTGAAACAAGCAAGAGAAGCTGATCCAGTAGGTGCAATTGCTCAAAAAGTAAAACATGTTGCATCATCAAGTAGTGAACATATTCAAACAGATAACGATTAGTAAAAAAACTGTAAGCAGATAGGAAAAGGAACTGCCCTTCAAAAGTAAGATTTTTCGTCTAACTTTTTGGAGGGCACTACAAAACCTAATTGCTTACAGTTTTTATTTTTCAGTAATCAAAGCAAATTTACCATGAATGACTTGTTTTAAATCCATTGGCGCAATACGGATTTGCAAGCCTCTTTTTCCAGCTGAGATAAGTATTGCTTCCAATGACTCTGCACTACTATCAATAAATGTAGGAAATAACTTTTTCATTCCAATAGGAGAACAGCCACCACGGACATAACCAGTTAATTTTTCAAGCGTTGTTACAGGAACTAACTCACATTTCTTATTACCACTAATTTTAGCGATAGTTTTTAGATTAATGGATTTGCCTGCTGGGATACATGCTACAAGGTGCCCAGTTCTATCTCCTGTTAAGCAAATAGTCTTAAAAATATGAGCCGGATCATTACCGGTTTCTAGTGCCACATGTAATGCATCTAGTGAATCCTCATCCCAAGCATATTCTTGAAGCTGGTAAGGGATTTTTTGTTGATCTAATATTCGACAAACATTTGTTTTTTTGTTCACAACTTCACCTCAAATCTAGTTTATTTATGTACAATTTATGACAATTTGGCTCTTTCAATTGGTTTTTTTAGAAAGTTTGGGTACAATAATAGGGTATCAAAAAAGGAGAGGGAGATTTTAATGAAAAAAGGTTTATTTAGCATGATTATGTTGCTTGCCATGATGTTAGTTTTAACAGCATGTGGAGCTTCGAGAGTAGAACCAAAAGAAGCAGGGGAAATTACTGTAAATGCAGTTGTTTACAATAAAGATACTGATAAAGTGAAAGATGTCTATGGTGAAGACGGTAGTGAGTTTGAAAAAGAATTCGAAAAAAGCTTTAAAGAAAGCTTTATCAGCACATTTAGCGCTAGTCTTTCTGGTGATGTTAACATAGACAAAGAAGTAGATGATTTCTACAATGCATTGCGCAAACAAGTAAATGAAAAAACATCTTACACTACTAAAGTAATAAATGACGACAAAGAAAATCCAGAAATTCAATTTGCTGTAAAAGGATTGGACATGAAAGGCGTTCAAGCAGAGCTAACAACAGAATTAACTGCTGATCCATCTATCGCTACTGACAATGAAAAATTAGCGAAGAAAACAATGGAAGTCTACACAAAAGCAGTACAAAATGCAGATGCAGTATCTGAAACAAAAAATGTAAATCTTAAATTAACTGTAAATACAAAAGATGATTCACTTTGGAAAATGGAGAATGACATGGCCTTCATGCAAGAACTAACTTCCGCATTCTTTATGGGTGGCATGTAAAATTAAGTAAAAGCTGTACAAAATAATTTTTTATAAAAACAGGCAACTCTCATCATGGAGGTGCCTGTTTTATTTATAGCGATTAGTTAAAAATAATAAAGTCCCGCAACAATTACTGCTGCTACAAGAATGCCGGGAACTAGGTTTGCAACTCGGATTTTAGTTAAACCAAGTAAATTAAGACCGATAGCTAAAATCATAATACCACCTGTTGCAGTTATCTCATTAATAATTAGGTCCATTAATTCAGCTGGAATAAATTGGTCAATCTGCGTGGCAAACAGAGCAATGATTCCTTCAAAAAGAAATACAGGAATAGCTGATAGCATAACGCCCCAGCCAAGAGTTGTACTAAGAAGCAGTGCAATAAAGCCATCCATAACCGATTTTGTAAATAGAACATCATGATTGCCACGAATACCACTATCAAGCGCCCCGATAATCCCCATTGCTCCAATAACAAAAATAAGTGTAGAAGTAACAAAACCTTTGGAAATATTACTTGCTCCATTTGTACCAACTTTTCGTTCAATCCAGTGACCAAGTTGATTAAGGTGATAATCTATATTAAGCAGTTCCCCTATAATTGCCCCAAAACAAATACTTAAAATAACGATAAGTGAATTGCTCGTTTTAAACCCCATTTGAATACCAAGAACAATAACGGACAAACCCATTCCTTTCATTACAGTGTCTTTTATTCGTTCAGGGATATTATGTAATTTCATACCAATTACTGAACCAATCAAAATTCCTAGTCCATTAACTAGCGCACCAAGTAATACCATTTTATTCCTCCCTTTTAATCAATATTCTTATTATACAGCAACTCACGCAGAATGGGCATAAAAAATCGAAGGAACTAATAATCTAGTCCCTTCGACTAAAAATTCACTTTTCAGCAACTGTAAAGCGCTCATTTAAATGGTTTGGTCGTTCTATTTCGTCCAAAATGGCGATAGCAAAGTCTTCCATACTAATAAAACTATTGCCTTTACTATTAAATAGCAGATGATTTTTTCCAACTTGATAGGTGCCAATTCGTTCGCCTGGCTCAAACATTGCAGGAGGACTAACATATGTCCAGCTGAAAAGCGATTCATTTTCTTTTAAATGTGTTAATTGTTCTGCTTGAGCTTTGGCAGTTGGATAGTATGGAGCTTCTTTTAACCCTTTAGATTCTAGTAACGTATTGCCAGTATCATCAATTTGAAGGCTAGCTGCACCACCTACAACGATAAGTCGCGGCGATACAGTTCCATTTAGAACTTTCATTAAATGTTGCAAGGATAAAACATGTTTCTCAGCTTCTTCTGGACTTGTACCATAAGCATCTACAACAACATTTAAATCAGATACATCAGAAAGTGTTAACTCAAATATATCTTTTTGTAAAATATTAATATCTTTATGTGTTTGGGTGATTTTCCCCGCATTTCTTACAATAGCTGTTACTTCATGACCACGGTCTTTTGCTTCGGCTAAAATTCGTGAACCAGCACGCCCCGTAGCGCCAATTATTCCTATCTTCATAAAAAAAGCCCCCTATTCATTTTTCTGGAATAGATTCTCGCTTGATAGAAGAATTATTCCCGAAAGAAGGGGCTCGAAAACATTTATTTTTAAGATTGTTCTTTTGCAGCAGCGGCTAATTGTTTGATTTTGGCTGCTGAGTAGATGTGAGAAATGGTAAATATAATTAATGCTAACCAGATAAATAGAAAGGCGAATAATTGGATATGGTCAAAACTTTCTTTGAAAAGCAAAACGCCGAGAGCAAGCATTAATGTAGGTCCGATATATTGCAAGAAACCAACCATCGTATAACTGATTTTTTTCGCAGCAGTTGCAAAAAGAAGTAATGGAATAGCGGTAACAATTCCTGCACCAACTAAAATAATATTTGTGTTTGCAGGATATTGCATTAAACCATTAGTTGCAAAAAATAAGACATATATAAGTGCGAATGGTGTAATAATCAGTGTTTCTAGTGTTAAACCTGTCCAAACAGAAACCGGAACAAGTTTTTTAATTAGACCATAAAGTGAAAAGGTGACAGCCATGCCAATTGCAGCCCATGGGACAGAGCCTAAGTGCCAGGTTAAAATTAGTACACCAATAGTAGCAGAGATAACGGCAATTATTTCCCCACGACTTAAACGTTCCTTTAAAATTACGGTAGCTAGCAGAACATTTACAAGTGGATTTATATAATAACCAAGACTTGCCTCAGTTACATGCCCACTATTTACTGTATAAATGAATAAATACCAATTTCCTGTCACTAAAAAAGCAGCTGTAATAATGGCAATAAGCGTTTTTGGCTTAAGTAAAATTGCTTTCGTTTCTTCCAAAACCATGGATGCTTTTCGTAAACAGACAATCAAAAATAGCATAAAAATAAAAGACCATAGTATTCTATAGGCCAAAATTTCCATTGGAGGGACATTTGTCACTAACTTCCAATAGATCGGAAGTACTCCCCAAAAGACATAAGCAAGAGCGCCAGCCATAATGCCACCCAGTTGCCCAGTTTGTTTATTTTCCATAATTAATTTTAGCCCCCCTTTTTTTAAACAATAAGACTATTTTAGCGCAAAAGGAGAAAGAAAGCTATATAAAAATACGAATAGGGTAAGCTATTCGCATTTTTTTAAAATTATTTACTTGCTTCGATTTGGATGTTTAGTTTCACTTCATCGCCAATTAATACGCCACCAGTTTCAAGGGCTGCATTGTAGTTAAGACCAAAATCTTTACGATTGAATTTACCTTTTGCTTCAAAACCAGCTACCATGTTGCCAGTATTAGGATCTTTTCCAGTTCCTTCATAGCTAACTTCCAGTGTTAGTGGTTTAGTTACATCACGAATAGTTAGGTCACCAGTAACCATATATTCATCGTCACCATCTGGCGTAATTTTAGTTGCGGTGAATGTTACATTAGGATATTTCTCTACATTAAAGAAGTCTTCGCTTTTTAAATGACCATCACGTTGAGCTTGACGTGTATCAACTGAAGCAGCATCTACAGAAAAATTTAATTTTGCAGTTGTTAAGTCTTCAGGATCCATTTCGATATCTGCGGAAAAGCTATTAAATGCTCCTTTTACTTTTGATACCATCATATGTTTTACTTGAAACTCGATTGAACTATGCGCTGGGTCTACATTCCATTTTTCTACTGTCATTTTTCATTCCTCCAAATATGTTTTTTATAAAAGCATTCTATTATAATCTAACCTATTTGGGCTGAGATTAAACCTAGTATAAAATACTTTTATGAATTAAGTAAGCAAGTAGCTTAACTGTTAATAGCTAAACTATACCATACTTACTTTTAATAAGCAACTATTAAATCGTAATAAGAAATATATTTTTTTCGTAAATTTAATTGAGTTTTTATCATAAAGTGCGTAGAATAGGTTGTAAGAGGAGGTTGGATGATGACAATTATTAATAAAGATACAGAAAATATTAGCGAACTTTTAAAAACATATTGGTCGATTCAGCGGATTTCAGCGGGGTATGCTGACCAAAATGCAGCTAGTTTAGGTTTAACCATACAACAATTGGCGATTATTAATGTAGTATACAGCGCTCCAGGAATTTCAGTTGCAGAATTAACGAAGCGATTAATCATTACCGGAAGTTCCGCCGCAGCAAATATTGACGGATTAATAAATTTAGGATTAGTAGTGAAATTAAATAAAACAATACCAAGTGATAGTATGGATTTAACCTTAAAACTTTCTAAAAAAGGGGAGGATTTGTCCAAACGATCTACAGCAAATGCGTTTATGTATAAAGCAATGATGAAAGTTTTTGAAAATCTTAACGAATCGGAAGTAAAAGAATTGCTTCGCTTGAATAAAAAAGTAGAAACATTATTAAAAAAGAGTAAATAAAAACATCTCCTGTCACTCAGGTTAGCCTGAATGAACAAGAGATGTTTTTTTATTTTTTATCGAATTTACAATCTTCTAGTGGGATAACTTTGGTTTTATTTACGAATTTAAACGATAACCAGAAAATCAGGAAAATAGGTAGGCCGATATAAGAAATACCTATTTTTTGCCACCAAGCAGGATTTGTGAATTCCGGTTTTAAAAAGGCAGCATAATCTTGTCCGATAATAACCAAAATACATAATATCAATGCAAGTATCGGTCCAAACGGGAAAAATTTCGCTTTATATTTTAGTTCGTTTAAATCATGACCTTGTTTTAAAAATGCTTTACGGAAGCGATAATGACTGATGGCAATACCAACCCAAGCAATAAAGCCTGTTAATCCAGAAGCAGATAGTAACCATGTATAAATTACGGTTCCGTTTTCTGTTAATGTAGTGATAAAGGTCATAGCGCCAATAATGGTTGTCACAATTAAAGCAGCCATTGGAATTCCGCGCTTATTTACATTTCCCAAGAAACGTGGTGCTTTTTTGTCACGAGCCATAGCCCAGAGCATTCTAGTTGAAGCATATAAACCAGAGTTCCCGGCAGATAATACCGAAGTAAGAATAACTGCATTCATTATCGAAGCAGCAAAAGCAAGTCCCGCTTTCTCAAAAACAAGTGTAAAAGGACTAATAGCAACATCTGTCGCATCTGCACTTAGTAAATGCGGGCTTGTATAAGGAATAATCATCCCAATAATAAAAATCGCGAAAATGTAGAATAATAATATCCGCCAAAAAACTTGTTTAATTGCTTTTGGAACACTTTTTTCTGGGGTAGCACTTTCACCAGCAGCAATTCCGACCATTTCTGTTCCTTGAAAAGAGAAACCAGCGATTAAAAATGTTCCAAGGATGGCAAAGAAACCACCTTTGAACGGCGCCTCTCCAGTGGTGAAATTAGAAAAGCCAATTGCTTCTCCACCAAGAATTCCAACAATGGTTAACACTCCTACAATAAGAAAAATAATTACAGTTGCTACTTTGATGATGGAGAACCAATATTCTGATTCGCCGTAAGCTTTTACAGACAAGGCATTTAAACCAAAGATTAGGATGAGGAATATAGCGCTCCATAGCCATGCAGGTGTATTCGGTAGCCAAAATTGAACGATAATAGCTGCGGTAGAAATATCAACTGCAAGGGTAATTGCCCAATTAAACCAATAATTCCAACCAAGTGCAAAACCAAATGCTGGGTCCACAAAACGAGTAGCATATGTACTAAATGAACCTGAAACCGGCATATAGGTGGCCATTTCGCCTAAGCTAGTCATTAAAAAGTAAACCATAATACCAATAGCGATATAGGCAACGAGTGCTCCGCCTGGCCCAGCTGTATGGATGGCATTTCCACTGGCTAAAAACAACCCAGTTCCGATAGATCCACCAATAGCAATCATGGATAAATGTCTCGTTTTTAAGTCACGACGAATTTCGCCATGTGTTTCTTTTTTCAAAATATATCTTCCTTTCTATTTTTAGAGGAAAGTGCGCAAAAAAACAGCCAATCTTCAAGAAATTGGCTGTTACATATTTTACCAACATCTTCTTGTCAGATAGCACATCCATAAGAAAATTTGACAAATTCTTATAGCAGTCCAGCGCTTTTGAGCAACTGTCCCAACAACTATTTCTTAAACAAAGATAAAATAGTCACTTCGGCGATCATCCTGTTCGTTTTTTGTCATTGGCGTCTTTGTTTCGCCTCTAAAAAAGTACTAGTGAATCTCGCAACCTCTACCTCACCATTTGGATGAGGGTTTGTATTTGATTATTTACTCATAATAACGGAAAACAACTCATTTTGCAATACGTTTTTTAATAATTTTGTAAGGCTTCTTTGATAGTGCTGTAAGTTGTTAAAGTAGATAGATTTTCTTCATAGCGAATTAATGTCATGGCGAACTTAGGGGAAATACCTGTAATAATTAACTCTACTCCAGTTAATTTCATAAATCCGTGAAATTTCACAAGATTCATCACTGCATCCTCATTAAAATCCGCAAGTCCGGAAAGATCCATAATTAAGTAATCTTCCTTGCCATTATCCATATAGTCACTTACATATTCAGACATATGCTGAAACCGGTCGTTTGTAAGCGAGCCAATAAG
Source organism: Listeria immobilis (assembly GCF_014322845.1). Lineage (NCBI taxonomy): Bacteria > Bacillati > Bacillota > Bacilli > Caryophanales > Listeriaceae > Listeria > Listeria immobilis. Next base: position 35,760 of record NZ_JAASUA010000012.1, read on the forward strand.
TGGTAAAACACATATATTATCTTTAATAGGTACAATGGGTGTAGAAAGTTTTTCGATTTCTCTTAGGGATTTTTCGAGTTCCAGCTGGTAATTATGTTCTGTTGTAATATCCTTTTGAATACCAACAAAATATAAATGTCCGTTATCATCATAAATCGGTTCAATCGTTAGTTCATTCATAAAAGATGAACCATTTTTTCGGTAATTTTTTAGTAATGCTCTTGTTGTGGTTTTGTTTGTAACTGCATCACGAACTTTTTGGATTTCATTTTTATCTGTATCTTCCCCTTGTAAAAAGTAACAATTGGAACCAAGTGCATCAGCTTTTGTATAGCCGGTAATATTTTCGAAACCTGTGTTTACAAAAATAATTGGATTATTTTTTTGTTCAGCATCAGTAATAATTACCCCAACACTCGATAAATTTAATGCTTCTAAGATAATATCAAATTTTGGATAAGCAGACATCTGCGTGTTTCGCCCCCTTTGAAAATACATCTATATCATAACACGATGATGCGCGAAAGCCCAATGTCAAATTTGTGAATTTAAAATAAGGAAAATCGATAACGAGAAAATATATCAATGAGGGTGTATAATAAAGGTAGAGGTGATACGTTATGTTTATTAGATTTACAAATAGTGCTAAAAAACGGCTTGAAGTACTTCGATCTGGGTTACCTGGACAACTACATTTGTATTACGATACAGAAGGCTGTGCATGTGAGAATAGCGGCATTTTTACGCTTCGTTTAGTAGAAAAACAAACAAAAGAAGATGATGAAGTGGAGTCAAACATTGGTCCGATTTTAATTAAACGCTGGACAAAGATATTTTTAGAGGAAGAATTAATCATTGATTATGATGATAAAGCGAAGGTAATGATGCTAAAAAGTGATGGACAGTATTATAATCGTAATTTACTTTTAGTAACAGAGTCGGATAAAGTAATTAGTTGCCCTGTTAGTGTAAAATAATTCCATTTAAAACCTAGGGTAAATATTATTATTCTAGGTTTTTTGATGAAATTTTCATGAGAATGTAGTGAAACTTTCAACATATAGTGACACTAGCTTCCGAATTGTAGTAACATAGAATAGGGAAGTTTTTTACATAAGGAAGGAGTGTTACGATGGAACAACCATCAGTAGATGAGTTAAAGAGTTGGAGAAATGTTATGCTGCTCCATCGCTTTGCTTTAGAAGAAGTAAATACAAAACTTAAAATATTAAATGAAGAATTTCAATTTATTCATGATTATAACCCAATGGAACACTTGAAATCTCGGGTGAAGTCATTAGAAAGTATTGGGGCAAAATTAGAAAAAAAAGAGTTGGATATTACACCAGAAAATGCGTTAAAACATGTCCATGATATTGCCGGCATTCGGATTACCTGTTCTTTTGTATCAGATATTTTTAGAATTCATGAGATGTTAGCAGGACAAAACGATATTACCATTTTGCGTGTTAAAGATTATGTGACGAATCCTAAACCAAATGGCTATCGGAGTTTACATTTACTTTGTGAAGTACCAGTTTTCTTAACAAACCGTTCTGAAAAAATGACCGTTGAAATTCAAATTCGAACCGTTGCGATGGATTTTTGGGCAAGTTTGGAGCATAAGATTTATTATAAGTATCAGCAAGAAGCGCCAGAGGAATTGGTTAAAGAATTACAAGATGCGGCAAGAATAATTACTCATTTAGATGAAAAAATGAAAAACTTAAATGACCAAATTGACCAGTATAAAAAGGAAAAAGAACAATAAATGATAAAACAGCTTTATTTCTTTGCAGGCCAATACGTTGCAAAGAAATAAAGCTGTTTTATATTTGCGAGATAATTATTTTTGCTTCATAATAATATAGGAGAAAAAACGAAAGGGGCGTACATAATGGAAATATTTTTATATGTTTTAGCATTACTTGTAGCTATTTTTATTTCTAATTTAGTCAATCGCTTTGTGCCCTTTGTATCAGTACCACTTATTCAAATTGGCTTAGGTGTGATGATTGCGCTTGTACCAATTACGTTCGATTTAAAATTAAACCCGGAACTTTTCTTGGTGATGTTTATTGCGCCATTGTTATTTAATGATGGAAGACGAACTGATAAGAAAGCCTTATGGGGAATGCGGATGCCAATTTTGGTATTAGCACTTGGGCTTGTGTTTGCAACGGTAGTGGTTATTGGCTATTTTGTAAATTGGATGATTCCGACCATTCCACTAGCTGCTGCTTTTGCGCTTGCTGCTGCACTTGCGCCTACAGATGCCGTTGCTGTGAGTTCGCTTTCAGGTCGGATAAATTTACCTAAACGAATAATGAATTTGTTAGAAGGAGAAGCTTTAATTAACGATGCATCAGGTTTAGTTGCTTTCCAATTTGCGATTGCAGCGATGGTAACGGGTGTTTTTAGTTTACTGGATGCGAGTATTAGCTTTTTTGTTATTGCAATCGGCGGTGTTTTAGTCGGATTAGTACTTAGTTGGTTAAAATTCAGATTTCTTAAGTGGGTACGCGGGCTTGGAATGGAAGACGTTACTTTCCACATGCTTATCCAAATTTTGACACCATTTATTATTTATTTAGTGGCGGAAGAATTTCATGTTTCTGGAATTTTAGCGGTTGTCGCAGCAGGAATTATGCACTCAATGGAACGAAAGAAAATCGATCCACAATCAGTTAAACTAAATATTGTATCTCAAAGTACTTGGTCAGTTATTATTTTTGTTTTAAATGGGCTTGTGTTTTTACTTTTAGGTACCCAACTTCCTTCTATAATCGAAGTGGTTTGGAATGATTCAGGTATCAGCAACTGGCAAGTGACTGCCTATATTTTATCCATCACCGCTGCTTTAATTTTACTTCGCTTTGTCTGGGTGTATATGTCATGGAATATTGGTGCAAAAAAACGGGAAAAACATAACAAAAAAACAACACGACCAAAACTGCGCCCAGTAATACTTACTTCTTTGTCTGGAGTACGTGGAGCAGTAACATTAGCCAGTGCGCTTGCAATTCCATTTTTCCTAGATGATGGGACACTTTTTCCACAAAGAGCGTTAATTATTTTCTTAGCGTCTGGTGTTATTCTTTGTACATTAGTAATTGCGACATTTATTTTACCACTGTTAGCTAAAAATGAAGAAGTAACAACGGAAGATGAACGAGCAGAAAAAGCGACTCGAATTCGGATTTTAAGAAATGTGATTAGGGAGCTGAAAGAGCAAACTTTACCAGAGACGAAAGCAGCAACAGATGAAGTGATTGAGGACTACCGGAGACGGATTTATGATTTACAGCATAATAGTTCAAATAAAAAGATGGATGAGAGAGAGCGAGAAAAACGGTTAGAAATTATTGAATGGCAACGAATGAATACGCAGAAAAAAGCGGATAGCGGAGAATTGGTAGCAACCGATAGTTATCGCTATCAACATTATCTAAATATGGTGGAGCAAGCAATTAAACAACGCTTCCGAACAAAAATAAAAACAGCATGGATGTTCTTTGTTCGACTTATGATGTTTGTCATTCACCCGAAAAAATGGTACAAAATTAGTCATAAAATGAAAAAAGGGATTTCAAAAGATAATGAACGCTTCCAGGCAATTCGTAAGTTAAGAGAAGAAAATGAGATACTAGTTATCCAAAAATTAAAAGAGCAACTTACAAAAGAAAATGCGGATATTATCGGTCCACTTATTACAGAACATACAATGTTTTTAGAGCGAATTAGGAATGACAGTAATATAACTCGTAGAAAACGTGCAAAATCAGAACAGAAAAAACGCGAAGTTCAAATTGTGGCTTTCCAAACTGAACGTGATATTATTCAGCATCTATTTGAAACAGGTGGAATTTCAAGAGATTTGGCACGTGAACTCCGTCAGAATTTAAATATGATTGAGACTTATTTATATGATGATTTTTTGGGAACCGATTAAAATGATTATAATTGCTTATATACCTAAAGAGGTGTATAGGCGATTTTTTTACTGTTGGAAAATAGAAGCTAATTAAAGAAAACTAAAAAGCCTCGCAGAACGTGGGACAAAGAGCGGGGTTACTACGTATGGATAGATTTACGATTGAACTTTTCTTAAATGGTCACTAAATCGGCAAATTTCTTCTTGCATTTTTAAGTCAGCACGTTGATATTTTCTTGTAAAAGCGAAAATAATTATAACTTTTTCTTTTTCTGTTTCCAAATCCAGAATTGTAATTCTATAAAAAGGCGGCGATTTATAACCACGATAATATAGCTCCTTATCACACGCAACATAATATCTGTGAAAGGGATAATTTTTATCAGAAAACGCTCTTTTATGATAAAAGGCATTTTTCTTGATGGTAAAAACTCCAGAAAAGAAGTAGTGTCTGAAAAATAGGAAGAAAGTTGTCATTAGTGCAAGAAAAATAACTATTCCTGACAAATCATGTACTGAGGAAAAAATATAGGAAATGAGAAATTGTCCACATATAAAAGTTGAAAGGCTCATTATCAATATTGAAGCTAAGTTTATAGTATGTTTTGAAAATCGATATTCCGTCATGGATGCCACCAGCCTCTTGTTGTAATGATAAAATCTTCGCATTAAAAAAATCCTTGTCTAGCTAATAAAACATAAAAAACTATTGTCCGTATGATAGCTTTGTTGTATAATGTATCTTGCTGTAAGTAAACTCTATGTTTAATATTAGTAAACTTATCTAACTTGAGGTTTACTATCACTAAACTTGAAAGAAAGGAAACAGACATGGAAATTGGCAAACGTATTAAAAATCTTAGGCTTAGCAAGAATTTAACGCAAGAGGAACTAGGCGAGCGGACTGATTTAACTAAAGGCTATATTTCACAATTAGAGCGAGATTTAAGTTCGCCATCTATTGAAACCTTGTTTGCTATTTTGGAAGTGCTTGGTTCGACACCAAAAGACTTTTTTGATGAGGAAGAACATAATCAAAAAGTAATATATGGGGAGTTAGAGCATACATTTTTTGAAGATGAAGAGAAGGGATACAGAATTAAGTGGTTGGTTCCGGAATCGAATGAAAAAGAAATGGAACCTGTACTACTTGAAATAGAAGAAAATAGCTATTTTAAAAACTTTGAACCATCGCTTTCTGAAACTTTTGGCTATGTGCTAAACGGAGAAGTGACAGTGATACTTGGAAGAAATGAGTATATCGCAAAAACCGGAGAAGCTATTTATTTCCATGCAGCAGATGAGCATCAAATTATTAACAGATCAAATCAAAAAGCGACACTCATTTTAGTTGCAACGGATTCATATTTATAAGGGGGTAAACTATTTTGACAGAAACAATTATTCGTTTTGAAAATGTAACAAAACAATTTGACAATGATCCACCCGTACTAGACAATGTCAGTTTTGAAATAGAAAAAGGAAAATTTTATACATTATTAGGTCCTTCAGGGTGTGGGAAAACAACTATTTTACGCTTAATTGCTGGTTTTTTAGAAGCGACAGAAGGGCAAATTTTCCTTGGTGAAAAAGTTATTAATCAAATACCAGCAAATAAACGCCCAGTTAATACGGTATTCCAAGATTATGCTCTATTTCCACATTTAAATGTATACGAAAATGTCGCTTTTGGGCTTAGAATAAAAAAATTAAAAAAAGAAGCTATAGACGAAAAAGTCAAAGAAGCTTTACGATTTGTTAATTTAAAAGGATATGAAAAAAGAGAAATTAGCGAAATGTCGGGTGGGCAAAAACAGCGTGTTGCAATTGCACGTGCGATTGTTAATGAACCGGAAGTTATTTTGCTAGATGAGCCGCTTTCGGCGCTTGATTTAAAACTTCGGACTGAAATGCAATATGAACTTCGTGACTTGCAAAAACGGCTTGGAATTACGTTTATTTTTGTGACACATGACCAAGAAGAAGCACTTGCAATGAGTGATGAGATTTTTGTATTAAATAAAGGGGAAATCCAGCAAAGCGGAACACCAATTGATATTTATGATGAACCAATTAATAAATTTGTAGCAGATTTCATTGGTGAATCAAATATTGTCACTGGTAAAATGATGCAAGACTTTGAAGTGGAATTTGTAGAAAGACGCTTTGAATGTGTTGACCAAGGCTTCCGTCCAAATGAAACTGTAGAAGTAGTTATTCGACCAGAAGATCTTGAAATAACTTCTGCTGAAAAAGGGAAACTTCAAGTAACGGTGGACTGGATGCTATTTCGCGGCGTGCATTATGAAGTGGGTTGTATTGATACGGACGGAAATGAGTGGCTCGTTCATACTACAAGAAAAGTTCGTGTTGGTGATAAGATTGGCTTAGCGTTTGATCCAGAGGCAATTCATGTTATGCGTCTTGGGGAAACGGAGGAAGAATTCGATAAGCGGCTGGATAGCTATGATGAGGTGCAGTAATGAATAGACGCACTCGGACGGTATACCTTATTCCTTATGTACTTTGGATTTTACTTTTTGTTGTTGCACCAATTTTATTAATTGTTTATTACTCATTTTTTGATGTTGATGGTAATTTGACGATGGATAATTATATTCACTTTTTCACGCCAGTTTATTTGAAAATGACGGCTAGTTCGTTTTGGTATGCGTTTTTAATTACCGTTTTTACGTTACTTATTTCTTACCCAACAGCTTACTTGCTAACCAAATTGAAACATAAACAATTGTGGTTGCTGTTAATTATTTTGCCAACTTGGATTAATCTACTTTTGAAAGCATATGCCTTTATTGGGATTTTTGGGACTTATGGGGCGGCAAATCAGTTTTTGGAATTGATGGGAATTGGTTCAAAACAAATATTATTTACTGATTTTAGTTTCTTATTTGTATCAACTTATATTTTTATTCCGTTTATGATTTTGCCGATTTTTAATGCGATTGAGGAAATTAACCCAACTTTGATTCAAGCGTCTCGCGATTTAGGCGCATCCAGTTTGACGACGTTTCGACGAGTGATTTTTCCTTTGACAGCAGATGGGGTGAAATCTGGTTGTCAGGCTGTATTTATTCCGGCTTTATCTTTATTTATGATTACAAGATTAATTGCTGGAAACCGGGTGATTACGCTTGGTACAGCTATTGAAGAACATTTCCTTGTCACGCAAGATTGGGGAATGGGTTCAACGATTGGTGTGTTCTTAATAATTGCCATGATTTTAATTATGTTTTTAACGGGCTCTAAAAAGAAAAGAGGTGTGCGTAAATGAAGAAAAGTAAATGGGGAACAATTTATTTAGTACTTATTTTTGTGATTTTATACGCACCCATTTTTTACTTGATTTTCTATTCTTTTAATAAAGGTGGAACAATGTATAATTTTAGCGGGTTTACACTTGATTACTACAAGGAAGTTTTTCAAGATACGCGATTGTTAATTATTGTTTTAAATACCTTTGTTATTGCACTGCTTTCCTCAGTGATTGCAACAGTGATTGGGGTTTTCGGAGCATTGGCGATAAAATTTATGCCAAAACCTTTTGCGAAAAATTCGTTGCTTAGTTTGAATAATGTGTTGATTGTCAGCCCGGACGTTATTATCGGTGCTAGTTTCTTGATTTTCTTTACGATTTTAGGGGTGAAACTAGGCTTTATTTCTGTACTTGTTTCGCATATTGCTTTTAGTATTCCGATTGTCGTACTTATGATATTACCAAAATTACAAGAAATGAGTCCAACATTAATGGATGCTGCCCGTGATTTAGGGGCGAGTCAGTGGCAAGTGCTTTCTAAAGTTATTTTACCGTATATTATGCCAGGTGTTTTAGCAGGATTTTTTATGGCGCTTACGTACTCGCTGGATGATTTTGCGGTCACTTTTTTCGTAACAGGAAATGGCTTCTCTACATTAGCGGTGGAAATTTATTCTCGTGCTAGACAAGGGATTTCGCTTTCTATCAATGCTTTATCTACACTTATTTTCCTATTTACGATTGTTCTTGTTATTGGTTATTACTTTATTAGCAAGCATAATACAAGCAAAAATATTCGAACGGGGGCGACGAAAGAATGAAGCAATTGCTGAAAATTTTTGTGCCAGTTATTGTGGTGGCACTTCTTATGATGCTACTTGCAACAACGATGAACCGTTCAGAAGGATACGCTGGGAGTAACACACTAACGATTTATAACTGGGGCGACTATATTGACCCATCTTTAATAACGAAATTTGAAAAAGAAACGGGTATGAAAGTTATTTATCAAACCTTTGACTCGAATGAAGCAATGATGACAAAAATCGAGCAAGGTGGTACTACTTTTGATATTGCAGTACCGAGTGATTATGCGATTAGTAAAATGAAAGAAGAAAATTTACTAATTCCACTTGATCATTCCAAATTACCCAATGAAAAATATCTCGATCCGCGCTTTATGGATTTGTCTTTTGATGATAATAATAAGTATTCAATGCCATATTTCTGGGGAACACTGGGAATTATTTATAACAAGGAAATGTTCCCAAATAAGAATTTTGATACGTGGGATGCATTATTTGATCCTGACTTGAAAAATCAAATTCTTTTAATTGATGGAGCCCGTGAAGTAATGGGTCTTGGATTAAACAGCTTAGGATATTCCCTCAATGACACAAACAAAGTACATTTAATGGAAGCACGTGACAAGCTTGAAACAATGACTCCCAACGTAAAAGCGATTGTCGGTGATGAAATTAAGTTACTCATGGCCGATAATGAAGCTGGTGTTGCAGTGACTTTTTCCGGTGAAGCGGCAGAAATGCTAAGCGAAAATGAAGATTTAGAATATGTGATTCCAAAAGATGGCTCGAATTTATGGTTTGATAATATGGTCATTCCAAAAACTGCGAAAAATGTCGAGGGCGCCCACAAATTTATCAACTTCATGTTAAAACCAGAAAATGCAGCCATAAATGCCGAATATGTTGGTTACGCCACACCAAATGAAAAAGCAGTGAAACTATTACCAAAAGAAATTTCTAGTGACGAACGTTTTTATCCAAATATGGATGAGCTGACGAATTTAGAAGTATATGATAACTTAGGAAAACGAATGCTATCTTATTATAATGAGCTTTTCTTAGAGTTTAAGATGTATCGCAAGTGATCGGGCAACCGGCGAAAACGTGTTATATCAGCAAGCATTCAGGAGTATAAACAATCGTTTTTATTGCTAGTTTTCCAAAAGTTTACCAAAAGCGACGAAATTGTCGCTTTTTTGGTGTTTTCTATTAGAGAATTCTACCAGAGGTTTTTGGCTGGAAAGCTTGATGTGTATAGCGTTGAGCGTAGATGTTTTTAGAGAAAAATTTTCATGTAAAAAGTCTTGTTAAGAATAGTTTTTTTAAAGTACTAAAATATATACTGTAAATGTTGAAGATGTTTATACTCTATTACTAAAAAAGTTAGAAATAAATAATTAGTTTTTCTAGTTTATAAATTTGTATCCTGCGAATTCTTCCAAATCTAGTTAATTTTGATTGTGATACATATTATTTTAACTAAAAAAGAAAGGATTTTTTTAAAGTATATTAGAGAGCATGCTGCGAGGCAGATTAATTACTAGAATATGTAAGCTTTTATAGTTAAAACAGAAGTTATACTGTAGATATTTCTTATTGTTTTACGGCTTTGAAATAAAAATTTATTAATTGAAAAAGACATATACTTTAAATAAAAACGAAAAATAATGTTTTTATTTTAAAAATGTTGTATACTTACAGAGATAAATAGATTGGAGGGTTAAGTATGGATGAATTTAAATTAGGCGAAGCAATAAGCAAAGTAATAGTTGATGGTACTTTGAAAGGGTACTTACAGTATCTTGAAGAGCGAAAAAGCAAAAAAGAGTCAATGAGTGTTAGTGGTGCATACGCTTGGACAAAAGGAAATCACATCGATGATCAAGTTTCTAAAATTGGACAAAAACACAATTTACAGTTTAAAATTGAAAAAGCTGGTTATACTTGGGAATATTTACAGTTTACAGTTAGTGAAAATGCTGAAAATTATATGGTTATCGTAAAAAGTTCTAGACGAGTAAAAAAATCTTTTGATGATCAAAAAAAGAAAGCCAATGAAGATAATTACTTAGTTAATTTAGCTGACATAAACACCGATGTTTTAAAGAATAGAAAGCAAAACTTTGTTATTCAATCAGAACAGCTTCAACTTGAATTAAATTCCCCAGAAGAAGTAAGAGCTGTTATAGAAGGCAAGCAACTAAACGTAAATCAAAAATATGCACGCTTTTATATTGTTACATACGAGATTGATGATGAAACTAAAATTATTAAATCCATTCAATTAACCATGCCTAATCGTCAAACAATGAATCTAGAGCTAATTGAAGATTTAAGTTATCTTATACAAGCTAGTGAGTATGAAGCTACTATTGAAGATGTAGAGCCAATTATGAATGAAAAAATATCTGATCAGACTATCTTCTCAGGTGATTCAAACGCATTTGGTTATTCTATACCTGAAGAAGAAAAAGAAGAATCTGGAAACTAAATTTCCAACAAAAAAGCAAGGATGTGATTATAATGTTTTTCGGAGAGAAATTACAAAGTGTCAGAGAATTAAATGGTCTCTCCAGAAAGGAACTTGCTGACAAATTAAGTTTAAGTGAACAAGCAATCTGGCAGTATGAAAACCAGTATACTGTACCAAAATTTGAAGTGGTTAATGAACTAAAAAAAGTTTTTAATGTAAAAGCTCAATTTTTCTATACAGAGTCATTTGTAACTAATATTTCTAAAGTTGAAAGCATTGCCTATCGAGCTGAGGATAGGGAGGCTCGTAAAAAAACAAAAATGGAAACGACTTTTATTGATTTTACTAGTTATTTTCTAGATAAGTTTGAAAGTAAGCTCAATTTACAAGCTAGTCTCCTTTCACAATTAAGAAACGAATCAATTCAACTTTATAATACGTCAACAGAAGCAAGTGACAGACTCTTACAATTAGAGATTATTGCTGAAAATGCTAGAGAAAAATTGGACGTACAATCAAATTCAGAGCTTCTTTACAAGCTTGAACTTTCAGGGATATATATTTTAGAAAAAAATATGGGAGTAAGTATTGATGCATATAGTACTTGGACTAGTCAAGAAAAACCTTTTATTATACTTGGCAATAAAAAAAAATCTGCGGTTCGCAGAAATTTTGATTTAGCCCATGAATTAGGGCACTTGTTACTGCATTACAAGATTGATATGGACAGCTTAACAAAAGATGAACATAAAATAATTGAAAAAGAAGCAAATGATTTTGCCTCTTTTTTCCTCCTTCCAAAAAATCAATTTTTAAAAGACTTTTTAACTATCTCAAAGAAATCAAATCCTGAATCTTATTTGGATTTGAAAATGAAATATATGGTATCAATTGGTGCGTTAGAGTATCGTGCTTATAAAATGGGACTACTGACATTTGAAGAAAATCGTTACTTTTACGCAGCTCTAAATCGAAAAGGTTACAAAAAAAATGAACCTTTAGATGAAGATATCTCGATTATTAGACCTGGAAAAGTTCGTTCTTTGCTAGACTTAATTTTTAAAAATCACTTATTTTCATTAAATAATATTTTAAATGATTATTATATTGAACGTTCATTTTTAGAATCTCTATTGGGGATTGAAAATGAATTTTTAAGCAAGTACTCTGAAGAGTCAAATAGAGAATATTTTAATAACTCAAATGTTGTTTCTTTATTCACTAAGGAAACTAATTAATATTTGAAGACGTTCTTATATGTGCTGCCCATAAGTGTTTTTTGTCTTTTCCTCATATCTGGAGGCAGGACTGTTAAATATTGCTGTAGTAAAAGCCTGTTTTCAATGTATTAGCTAATTTCTACTAATTATAGTTAGCTTTGACTTACCACAAACAAGAAAGAAGCCTAATTTAAAGGCAATAAATTGGGGAAATTGACTATAAATTAGCTTAATCTACTCAATGCATAAAAATATCCTAGCGATTATCAGTTATTCTGATTTTCACTAAGATATTTTTTGTTTTAGGAGAGTTTTGCTGCACGCTTATTGTTCAGTTTGGACATATTGATTCTTTTTAACACCCATCGCTGAGGCAATCACTCTAAATAATTCTTCTGAAATAGCAAAATGTCCAAATCGTAATTGGGATCGTTTTTCTTGCCATTCTGGAAAATCACTCAGAGCGCGTAAAGGAAGTTCTTTTTCGAGTAGATAGTAAGCGATGTTTTTACGATATGGTCTAAAGTTTACTGCCATCTCAACTTGATAAGCGTCTCCTGCTTGTACTTGACCGAGCGCAGTAAATTTTTGATATGGTTCGGCACCATCTAAGCTCAATTTTGGACTATAAAAAACAATCCAATCGCCTGGTTTCATTCGTGTTAAAGGTGCTTTTTTTCCATGATTCAACTGACAAAAACCACCTTTAACGCCTATTTCTACATGGTTTTTAGAAACTACTCCCACCCAATAATTAGTCATAGTCTTTAGCCTCTTTTTCATGTTTGTTAATTATTTCTTTTAGATAATGATTAAATGTTGCTTGTTGTTCACTCAGAGCGCCAAAAATTTCTTGATCGACTCCTTCAACTAATGGTAAGGCTTGATTCATAACCAAGCTCCCTTTCTCAGTTAAGGACAAAGCTTTGGCACGTGTATCTGTTGAATGCGCTTGTCGCAAAATCAACTCTTTTTTTTCTAATATTTGTAAGACTTGTGAAACTGTCATAACATCCATTTCAGAGATTTTTGCTACCATTACCTGCGTAATTTCCTGTTTCGTTTGTTGTAAATAGCCAAGAGAAGTTAGAACTATAAATTGAGGGTGAGTCAGATTAACTTGTCGTAAGGTCATTTTAATCTGGTTATGCCATAAATTATAAACCTTAATAAATTGCAGCCCAATAGCCTCTTCAGAATTTTGTTTACTTCTTGATTTAAATTCCATTCGTTTTCACTACTCCTTTTAATAAAAGCATTATTTTAGATACATTTTTTAAAATACTAGTAAACATTGGAGCGACTCATTAATATACATGCTTATTATAAGTTAACGTACTATTAAAAGCAAGATATTAAAAAGATAGCTGTTGTGCACTAGGACCTCAATGAACAGTTCTCCTTTTTTATTTTAAACAACCAATATCTGTTCACAAGTTACTAGCGGAATGGAAAATCCGAACAATAAGCAAATAACTTGTTTAATATATCAATAATCCGCTAAAATAACATTACGTAATTTTTTTGAAAAGGAGAACTGATTATGACTGTGGAGAAAGTGAAATGGGGCTATGATGAAAAGACTGGTCCAGATATGTGGGGGCATATTTGTTCTGACTTTGAAATAGCGAATACTGGTAAGGCACAATCGCCAGTGAATATTGAACAATCAGATGTAGAAGAAGTTAAACCATCAACTATAAAATTTTATTATAAAGAAACAGATTATACGATTAAAAGAATAGAACAATCTGTGCATGTGTTTCCGCACGATAAAGAACAAGGGTTACGCTTTAACGGCGAATATTTTCCACTTGTATCGTTTCATGCCCATATTCCAGCAGAGCACCTGTTAGACGGGTATATTTATCCGATTGAATGGCATTTTGTACATGAAAAAGCAGATGGAACAACACTAGTAATGAGTGCTTGGATGGAGATTGATAATACAACTAATGTGGAATTAAAAGATTTACCAAAACATTTCCCAGAAGTTTTTGTCGATTTTGAAACAGAACGTGAAATTACTTTAGATGTTAATGAATTTATGCCAGAGGAACGTGTTTTCTATACATACCAAGGCTCGCGGACAACGCCACCAACTGTAGAAGGTGTTACGTGGATTGTGTTGAAAAATGCGAAGTCACTTAAACAAGCTGACTTTACTGAATTAGATAAAGCAATTGGCAATACCAGTCGACCAGTGCAACCTTTAAATGGTCGTGAAATTACTTTTTACAACTAAAAACTAGAAAGCCTCGCTCGAATCTTGTATAGTATAAGCATAGATTTACGAGTGGAGGCTTATTTTTATGTATGAAAAAGCACGCAAAAAAATGATTGAAGCACATAGTGGACAAGTTCGTAAAATTACAGGAGAGGCTTATTTTTCGCACCCTTTAAATGTGGCAAGAATATTGCGCCGTGCGGGTTTTTCAGAAGAGGTGGTTATTGCTGGGTTACTCCACGATGCAGTAGAAGACACTTCGATGACTGATAAAGACATTCGTGATATGTTTGGCGAGAAGGTGGCAGATTTAGTGGCAGCTCATACAGAAAATAAGGATTTATCTTGGGAAGAACGGAAAGCGCACACAATAGAACAGGTTCGTACGGGTACTTTAGAAGAAAAAGCACTTATTGTTGCAGATAAGTTAGATAATCTAAGCTCTGTAAGATATGCTTTAAGCTCTGAAGGCGATTCAGTGTGGAATTATTTCAAACGTGGCTACGACAAGCAAAAATGGTATAATGAAGGCATTAAAAATAATATGGAATATGGGCTAAATCCGTCTGAAATTCCACCCTTTTTTGCAGAGTATGCTCGTTTAGTTAAATGGATTTTTAAAAGATAATATTTAAGTTAAAATAACTGTTAAATTAGGTATTTAGAATTAATTTAGAAAGTTTTTAGAAAATAAGTTTCTTTTTCTTAAAATCTGATGTAAAATGAAAGCGTTATAAACATAGTAGAAAGGGAGTTTTTTGGATGGTTTATGGAGCAATTGAAGCAGGTGGAACAAAGTTTGTTGTTGCAATTGGAGAAGAATCCGGTAAAATTATTAAACGCGAAAGCTACCCAACAACGGAACCAGCAGAGACAATGAAAGCAGTAATTCAATTTTTTAAACAGTATCAAGATGAATTAAAGGCAATTGGAATTGGTTCTTTTGGTCCGATTGATATTCAAAAATCTAGTCCTACATACGGATATATCACGCAAACGCCAAAACTTGCCTGGAGAAATTATGATATTGTTGGTGCAATCAAAAAAGAATTTAATATCCCGATTGGTTTCACGACAGATGTAAATGCCGCAGCGCTTGGAGAGGTTAGTCTTGGAGCAGCAGCAGGTTTATCAAGTTGTGTCTATCTAACAATTGGAACAGGAATCGGCGGTGGTGCAGTGGTTTCTGGGAAGATTTTAGAAGGATTTTCTCATCCGGAAATGGGTCATATCATGGTTCGCCGTCATAAGCTAGATCGTTTTACTGGTAGTTGTCCAAGTCATAGTGATTGCTTGGAAGGACTGGCAGCGGGTGGCGCAATTGAAAAACGTTGGGGTAAAAAAGCAGCCGAACTTGCAGATAATGAAGAAGTTTGGAATTTAGAAGCTCATTATATTGCCCAAGCCTTAATGAATTATACATTGATTTTATCTCCTGAAAGAATTGTTTTAGGTGGAGGCGTGATGAAACAACGTCAACTTTTCCCATTAGTTCGTCAAAAACTAAAAGCGCTAGTAAATAATTATGTACAGTTACCCGATTTAGAAACATATATCGTTCCGCCAAAATTGGAAGATGATGCGGGGATTACTGGTTGTGTATTACTTGCTGTCGATGCGGAAAAAACAAATTAATCATATACAAGTAATGAAATTTAGATTTCAGTAAATAGAAAAATGGATTTAAGAATTCCTTTTTGAAAGGAGTGATTAAATCCATTTTTTTATACACAAAAAGGATTACTTTTGCTAGAATAGAAGTGCCTAAACGATTGATGGGAAATGGACTTTATCTATATAAAATTATAGAAGTAGAACATCATAGAGGAAAAAAGCAGTACTATGATACAAATTATGTTACACTATTAAAAGATATGACAAATAATAAAGGATGTATGAAATGGATATAGCAAATACAAAGTACGAATTAATTGCGAATGATTTACGCAGGAAAATTCAAGAGAAATCATATGAACCAAATGAACAGCTTCCATTCGAAAAAGACCTGTGCAAAGCGTATAATGCGAGTAGAATCACTATAAGAAAAGCAATGGACATACTCGTGAATGAAGGCTATATCTATAAAAGACGTGGATCAGGAAGCTATGTTAAAGATATAGAACCAAAAGAATTCACACATTCAACACTGCTAGAAAATTTTAATGGAAGAGAGATTACAACAGAAGTAATAGATTTTACAGTGATTAAATCACCGGATGATATAGCACAAAAATTAAAATTGTCTTCGAGTGAATTTGTATATGATATCTATCGACTAAGAAAGAAGAACGACCAACCTATTGCGATAGAGCGTAGTTTTATGCCAATTCAGTTAATCCAGGGAATGCGATTGGACGTTTTAGCAGATTCGGTATATACATTTATGGAAGAAGAACTTAGTCTAACACCTAAAAGTATTCATCGTAGCATTCGAGCTTCTAGGCCTTCCAAGCTGGAAGAAAAATGGCTTCAGGTAGACTGGAACTATCCACTGCTAGAAATTGAACAAACAGTATTTTTAGATAATGGTAGGCCTTGTGAATACTCACTTACTAAAATAAAAACGGATGAATACGAATTTAAAACAGTGAATATTATTTAAGAAATGAGCTAAAATTCATTTCTTTTCTTTTTTTTATTTAAATTTGTTATGACTTATATTAATAAGTATTGACTTATGATTTTTATTGGTTATACTATTAATTAAGAAAACGTTTTCTATTTAAAAAAGTGAGGAGAAATGAAAATGAAAATTGCATTATTTTGTAGTGGTGGAATGTCAACAAGTCTTGTAGGATCAAAAATGAAAAAAGCGTATGAAGCGATGGGGAAAACAAACGTAGATGTCGATGCTTATGACTTTGCAATGATTGATGAGGTTGGAAATGAAGTAGATGTAATCATTATTGCTCCTCAGATTTCGTGGGCATTTGATCAAGTGAAAGCAGCACACCCAGATAAAAAAATAATTTCCTTAACGATGGCGGAATTTGGTGCAATGGATGGTGTTTCTATTATTAATAGATTAAATGATGAGGGAGTGATTCCAGAATGAAGCCAGGTGGATTTAGTGGATTTCAGGCCTCTTTCACTCGCACGGTAGGAAAAATTGCTGGAAATAAATTGTTACTTACGCTTCGTGATACATTTATACTCGTTGCGGCTGTTACAATGATTGCTGGTTTTGCTGTAATGATTAGTTCTGTTTTCTTGGATCCAAATGGCTTGATTTTTGGAGAGCAAGGATTACATATTGGAAAATTAATAAGCGGTTCATGGAGTGCTTGGGCTAGCTCTGATTTTGCTCAAACCCTTACATATATTCAATCGCTGGTAAATCTATTCTCTCAAGGTGCCTTATCCGTATTTTCTTTACTTATTGTTGTAGTATTTTCCTATACATTCTCTAAAAAATTCTTTCCAAGTAATAAAGAGCATATGACATCTGTTCTGTATGCGATGGCTTCTTTCTTTATTTGTTTACCATGGAACTATGATTATATGGTGAATAATAAAAATGTAGAAATTACAGGCATGCTAAACTCTAATTTCTTAGGGACACCAGGTGTTTTTTCTGCACTTTTGATTAGTGGAATTGCTGTTTTTGTCTATAATAAAGTATTACAAAAAAATATTATTATAAAAATGCCTGATTCAGTTCCGCCGGCAGTTGCGCGTAGTTTTGAATCATTAGTTCCAGGGATTATTACATTAGCAGTATTTGTTATTGGGACGGGGATTAGTGTTGGTTTGGCAGGTGTTTCATTGCCAGAATTATTATTACAAATTCTACAAAAACCAGCAATGGCTATTTCAGGAACAGCTGCTTTTGCTTTAGTAGTTCAAATTACTTGGCCACTATTACAATGGTTTGGAATTCACCCAACATCCATTTGGGGACCCGTATTTGGAGTCACTTGGAATGTTGCAGATACAGAAAATATTTTAGGAACAGCGAAACATCTATATTCAACGATGTTTATGAACTTTTCTACTATTGCAGCAGGAACTTTTGCTTTAGCGCCAGTTTTAGCGATTTTGATTTTTTCTAAAATTAATGCAGAAAAAAAGGTATCCAAAATTGCTTTAATGCCAGCTGTTTTTAATATTAGTGAGCCAATTACGTTTGGATTGCCCATTGTATTAAATCCAGTTATGTTTGTTCCTTTTGTGCTTGTGCAGCCAGTTTGTTTTTATCTAGCAGTATTCTTTACTAATATCGGCTTTATTGATGTGATTACTAATAATGTACCATGGACAGTTCCGCCACTTATTTCTGGATTATTATTTACAGGAACGATTAATGGTGCAATTGTTCAATTAGTTAATTTAGCTGTCGCGGTTCTTATTTACATTCCATTTATACGTATAGCGAACCAAATGAATCTGAAAAAAATGAAAGGAGTTTGATTTTAAGTGAATGAAACGCAATTAGAACAAGCGATGCAATTAATCTTTGTTGCTGGAAACGCTAAATCAATGGCGATGAATGCAATTTTAGAAGCAGAAAAAGGAGAATTGGAGCAGTCAATAAAGACTGTAAAAGAAGCAAAACAAACGCTACATGAAGCACATGCGATCCAAACTGGTTGGTTGACTAGTGAAATGAATGGAACAGAAATAGAAAAATCGATTCTCCTTATTCATTCTCAGGATCATTTTACAACTGCGAATATTATGATTGATTTAGCAGAACGTTTCCATGTACTATATAGCAAATTAGAGAAGGTGACGAGTCAAGACAATGACGAATGATTTTAAGCTAGCGCCAATATTTTCAGATAATATGATATTGCAGCGAGATAAACCCGTTTTGTTTTTTGGAGAGGCTAGGGTGAATGCAAAAGTAACATTGGTTTCGTCAAATCTAAACTTGGAAACAATTGCAAATGAAGCAGGAGAATTTCAAATAGAAGTTCCAGCCTTTTCAGCAAATGAAACAGCATCATTTCAATTTATTTCCGAAGGGCAGCAAATCGTTTTAGAAAATATTTTATTTGGGGATGTATATTTAGTTGCCGGGCAATCTAATATGGAATTTCAACTAAAGAATGATGTGGAATTTGCACAAGCAACAATGAATTGGTCCAAAATTCGTTTTTATAATGTACCGCAAATCGAATACCCTGGTCACGAAATGGATTTGATGACTTGGGAAAATGTAAATGGAAATATATCCGCTGTCGCATATTATTTTGCAGTTCAATTATATTTAGAAAATCCAGAGGTTCCAATTGGGATTATTGGTTGTTATAAAGGTGGCACATCTGCATCATGTTGGGTATCAAATGAAGTGCTAGCAGAAAATAAGCTATTAAATCAAACATATCTTGAGCCATTTAAGCAAGCAATTTTAAATAAAGATGAAGCTGAATTAGATGCAGAACGAGAAGCTTTTGAAGAAAAAAGCCGTTCATTTGCTTGGAAGAAAGAAGCGTTTATTCGCGATAATCCAGCGCTATCCTTAAAAGAAGTGAAGCAAATACTTGGTCATTCTCCTTGGCCACCTCCAATGACTCCTAAAAGTTATGGTAGACCTTCTGGATTGTACCATACGATGCTACAAACTATTGTTGGAGTAAAGTTTCAGGCAATTATTTGGTATCAGGGAGAGGAAGATGTACAATTCGGTGCTGTTTACAAATTATTGCTAAAAAAACTAATAGAACAATGGCGACAAATTTTTGGTGACGCTAAACTACCTTTCTTTGTCATCCAACTTCCAAAATATGCCAATGCACCAGAAGGAAGTTGGCCAATTATCCGTGAAATTCAAGAACAAGTAGTGGAAGAAACTTTGCTAACTTATTTGATTACAACGATTGATACGGGAGAAGCTTATGATATTCATCCTCCTTCTAAACGTGTTATTGGAGAAAGAACGGCATTTATCATAAGTAGAATATTAAATCAATGTGCTGCTGAGATAACACCAACCATCTGCCGACTAAATCAATCAAGTATCACAATAAAAAATGCCCAAAAATTAACTATTGTTGGAGAATATCCTTTTAATTTTCCTGGTGTGGAAATTGATGGAGCAACATTAAATATACCTACAGAAATGAAGGGTATCTTTAAATATGCCTATGAAAACTTTCCAACGGGATATTTAGTGAATGAATTTGGAATTCCCGTTTCACCATTTAAAGTAATGATAGAAGAATAAAAAATGAAAAATGACAAAGAAGCACATGGAGATGCGCGGTTTCTTTGTCATTTTTTGCTGTAAATATTCTAAGAAATCAATGGATAAATAATCATAGGAATAACACTTCTTTAATGTTAAGATATTTATTGGCGAGTCAAACGAAATACATAATTTGTTTAATACAGCCAAATGGATAAAAAATAGATTTATTCAGGCTGTTTTTGTGATTATTTCATACAAATTCAGGGAATGAAAGGGAAGAGTACTTACTATCAAAGGGGGAATTAAGTTGATAAAAGAAAGAAAAATTGTTCTTATTACTAGTTTATTTTTTATTGCACTTGTATTTTTAGGGCTACTATTTCAACGAGAGATTATTTGGAATATGGTTTCAGGTCATTTTGATTTTTCTGTATCCAACATTATTAATCTTTTGGCTGGAAATGATTTGGTCACATTCTTTTTACATCAAGTTGTTGCTGCACTGAAAAGCACCGTTATTTTTGTAATTATAGAGTTGTTAATCATTATTGCAATTCCTATTTTTATTATTGTCATCATGTTTCGGGCTAAAAAGAAGGAAGGCTGGACGAAATCAAGCATTGCGATTACAAGTGGGTATGGTTTATTGTTGCTATCACTTATTTCTTTTATGATTTTATTTAGTGTTCAGTCGTTGCATACATATCAAAATATCCATGAAAATGTAGTTACTGTTAAAAAGGCTGTTTTAACCCATAATTCCCAAGAAGTAGAAGAGGCACTGACAAAAATTATCGATGATCCGCAAAAAGCTGTCCAAAAATTTAAGGAAATCTCTACTAAATTAGATAAACACACTGGGATTTTTACATTGCTTTCTGAATGGTTGGATAAAGTAAAGAGTTATGAAAATATGCTTATCATTGGAGTAGTAGTGTCATTCTTATTAATACTTATTTCGCATATTTCTGATCTATACAACTTATGGAAAAGACCACAGAGCTAGAAAAAAAGCTGTTTAACTTTTAAAAAATTATATTACACAAAAGGAGAAGTTATGGCTAACACAAATTATGATGCAGTAGAATTTAGACAAAAAATTATTGCAGATTTAAAAATTAAAACGAGCGATTCTGTCATTTTAATGTGCGCAATCCTAATAGCTTCTATAGGATTAAATATGAATTCAATCCCTGTTATTATTGGTGCAATGTTAATTTCCCCTTTAATGACGCCTATATTAGGTATAGGGTACGGTCTTTCTGTATTTGACTTTTATATTGTTAAACGAGCCGCAAAGTTACTTTTTGTAGAGGTTTTGGTGAGTCTTGTAGTAGCAACCCTTTATTTTACTATTTCACCAATTACCTATGCGAGTGATGAAATAATTGCCAGAACCTCTCCAACAATATGGGATGTTATTATCGCATTTGGCGGTGGGGTTGCGGGAATAATTGGAGCAACTAAAAAAACAAGCACAAATATTGTTCCAGGGGTAGCTATTGCAACAGCGCTAATGCCACCAGTTTGTACGATTGGTTATGCCATAGCTACACTAAACTTTTCTTATTTTATTGGTGCTTCTTATTTATTCATTATAAACTGCGCTTTTATCACTATTGCGACTTTTATAGGCGTTCGTTTTATGAGATTTCCACTCCATAAAGAAAAAACCAAGAAAGAAAATAGACGAATTATTATTTTTACGACTATTTTATCATTACTAATTGTTGTTCCAAGTATTTTTTCTGCTTCTGCTTTAGTTCAAGCCAGCATTCAAAAATCAGCTATCAAGCAATTTGTGGATGATGAATTTGCTGATTATGTCGTTTTAAATCAAAGTTATAATGAAGCAAATGAAGTACTTACAGTGACAATATCTGGTACGCCAATGCCCAAAAGTGAAGTTGAAAGTATTCAAGCAGATTTACCAGAATATGGGCTAGATAAAGTTTCGCTTGATATTGATCAAGTTCCTGACTTCACTGAACTAAAAGGAAGCGACGCAACAAAATATATCGACCAATACATTAAGAAAAAACTCGATGAAGAAAAAAGTAAAAATGTGGAAGAACATGCTAACTAGTCAAATCAGTCGTAGAAAAAATGAATTGAATTGTTTGGTATTTTCAAGTAGTGTTGCTGCAATAATCGATAGGTGGAAAACCAATGATTTTAAAACTCCCACTTTTCAGATGATGTCTTTAATAATTAATTTGTAATATCCACTTAATGAACAACTATTGAGACGAAAAAGGTCTCTAAAATAATAATATGCAGGAATCATGTCTATTCCATTTTTCGAAATGGTTTATATAATGATTCCTGTTTTTTTGGTACAAATTTAAGAAAATGGCGCATATATTTTTTAGCAAACTTAATAAAGAAACTTATAAAATATCTTGTTAGTCACTCTATTTCAAAGTTTTAAAAAGGGTCCAAAGAGATTTTTAGCTCACACAAAAAATGTACATAAAATATAGGGTTCGGTGTGAAATCCTACACAGGGGAAGGCATGTATGCTTTGTTATACTTTTGAAGTCAAGTCGTACTAGACAACATTTATAACATTTCGGATGACTTGATAATAAATATTAAGGAGCACGAAAAAATGAAGTTAGGTAAAATTGGAGCAATATTATTAGGTACATCTTTAATCGTTCAAGCACCGTTTCAAGTTTTTGCAGCGAGTAATGATACTATCAATCAAAATAAAACAACAACATCGACAACAAATACAAATAATCAGCCATTAGCAGCAACAGATAGTGAAGTCAACAAAGGAACAGTCGGGATTTCATTTGTTTCAGAAGATGGTGAGCGCCAAGAACTTGTATCCTCGCTTAACTTGTCCTACGCTTATCCAGATGGAGTACCTTCTAACACAGTCACATTTGGAGAATTAGCAGAAGGTGCAACATACAATGATTTAAGAGAAGGTACATTAACGACAGATAAATTATGGAGCGATGTACTGCAAAATATGGCGGCCTACATGAATGGCACCATCGATGCAGCTGGATTTGAAGCAGCTGTTGGAGCGACACCAGCTCAATTTGATTTAGATCTTATTGCAGAAAACTTTGAAGGCTATGAACTTGATGAAGCAGCTTATCAAGCCAACCTAGACAAAATGGTCATTTTTGAACAAAACGGCGGCAGTGTCAATTTACAAGTACCATTTAAGAAAATAGCAGAAGTGCAAGCCGGGGCAGACGTAACTGTGAAATATGTAGATGCAGATGGCAATGAACTTGCAGCAGCAGAAACATTAAGTGGAAATGTAGATGAAACTTATACTTCAGAAGCGAAAACAATTGATGGCTGGACACTCAAAGAAACACCAGCAAACGCATCAGGTACATTTAGCGACCAAGCACAAACAGTCACTTACACTTATGTGAAAAATGAAGTCAACAAGGGAACAGTTGGGATTTCATTTGTTTCAGAAGATGGTGAGCGTCAAGAACTTGTATCCTCGCTTAACTTGTCCTACGCTTATCCAGACGGCGTACCTTCTAACACAGTCACATTTGGAGAATTAGCAGAAGGAGCAACATACAATGATTTAAGGGAAGGTACATTAACGACAGATAAATTATGGAGTGATGTACTGCAAAATATGGTGGCCTACATGAATGGCACCATCGATGCAGCTGGGTTTGAGGCAGCAGTTGGAGCGACACCAGCTCAATTTGATTTAGATCTTATTGCAGAAAACTTTGAAGGCTATGAATTTGACGAAGCAGCTTATCAAGCCAATCTAGACAAAATGGTCATTTTTGAACAAAACGGCGGCAGTGTCAATTTACAAGTACCATTTAAGAAAATAGCAGAAGTGCAAGCTGGGGCAGACGTAACTGTGAAATATGTAGACGCAGATGGCAATGAACTTGCAGCAGCTGAAACATTAAGTGGAAATGTAGATGAAACTTATACTTCAGAAGCGAAAACAATTGATGGTTGGACACTAAAAGAAACACCAGCAAACGCATCAGGTACATTTAGCGACCAAGCACAAACAGTCACTTATGTATATGAAAAAAATGCTGATGAAAATGTCACACCAACACCAACACCAGTTGATCCAGATGATAACAATACATCAACAGATGAAATAGGTACTCACACTGATGATAACTCTGAAACTCCTTCAGACAACACTTCAGACACTCCTACCAATAATGATACAGCTGAAAGTAATAGTGATAGCAAAAGCAGTAATGATAGCGATGTAAAAGATAGTACAGCAACAACATCACCAAATACAGCTACTGCAAAAACACAAACTAATACACCAGCTAAAACAGCGACCATGGCGAAAAACTCTCTACCAAAAACAGGAGATAACGCTTTACAAAGTGGTTTACTAGTTGGTATCGGAGCGCTTTTACTAGGTGGACTTTGGGTATTTATGCGCAAAACAAAAAAAGCAAAATAATCATTAAAAACTAAAATAATAGCAATTTGCTTTACTAGAAAAACTTCTTATCAAATGTAAGTAAATTTGGTAAGAAGTTTTTTTATGGAAAGATTTATAGGCGGCAGATGATTAGCTGTTAACCTATAGTAAAAATGAACTTTATATTGTCTCGATTAATTCATTAGCACCTAGTTTATCCAGGTATTATTTGATATACTAAATTGTGATAAAACAAACAAGAACGCAGGAGGAAAAAAGATGTCAATTACAAATTTATTAAATATTAAATACCCTATTATCCAAGGTGCAATGGCGCAAATTGCGAAAGCACCACTTGTTGCAGCTGTTTCAAATGCAGGTGGACTTGGAATTATCGCTTCTGGGGGAATGAGTGCGGATATGCTTCGCGAAGAAATCCAAAAAACAAAAAGCCTAACAGATAAACCATTTGGTGTTAATTTAATGTTAATGATGACAAATATTGCCGAATTAACAGAAGTTATTATAGAAGAGAAAATCGGTATTGTGACAACTGGGGCAGGAACACCAAAAACGTTTATGCCAATCTGGAAAGAAGCTGGAATTATAGTTATTCCTGTTGTTCCATCTGTTATGATTGCGAAACGTATGGAAAAGATGGGTGCAGACGCAGTGATTGCAGAAGGAACAGAAGCTGGAGGACATGTTGGAGAAACAACTACTATGGCTTTATTACCACAAATTGTTGATGCCGTTACTATCCCAGTTATTGGTGCTGGCGGAATTGCAGATGGTCGTGGAATTGCTGCTGCATTTGCTCTAGGTGCAAAAGGTGTTCAAATTGGCACGCGTTTTCTAGCGACAGAAGAATGCCCAGTTCACCCTGATTTTAAAACAGCGGTTATTAAAGCTTCTGACCGCGATACAATGGTCACTGGACGTAAAGCCGGAGCACCGGTTCGTTCCATTAAAAACAAAATGATTAAAGAGTATATCCGTTTAGAAGAGGAAAATGCTGATCGTGATACATTAGAGGAGCTAACACTTGGTTCGTTAAGAAAAGCAGTGCAAGAAGGAGATACAGACAATGGTTCTGTTATGGCTGGGCAAATTGCTGGTCTAATTACAGAAATCAAACCTTGTAAAGAGGTAATAGAGGAAATGATGGCTGATACAAACTCAGTTATTACAAACTTAAAAATAAACTAATTTTATATTACAAAAAAGCTAAAAAAGTTCTACCAGATAAATAATAAAGAAAAGATAGGATATGTGAGATTTAAGCATATCCTATCTTTTTGTTATAAAAGCACCTTATTTCCTAAAAAACAAAAATAATAATTTAATGAAAAAATTGCTAACACTATTTTCATTTAGAGGAAGTATACTATAAATATACTTTGAAAGAAGTAATGGATAAGTGAATGTTAGGAAAGGAAGCAGGGAAAAATGACCTTTTTAGAATTTCATCAATATGTAAAACAAGACTCATTAATGTATTCATGGATAACAGATAAATTTTACCTTTCTCGTAAAAAAATAGAAGCAAGTGAAAAGATTACCGTGAACAAAGAAGAAGTAATAATAATGGAAAAAGGTCTGTTGGTACAAGAAAGTGACGGGGAAAAGCCGGTGATTCATCGTGTCTTTGCGGATCATCGTATTATTTTTACCATTCAAGATAGTTTTCAGCTTACGGCACTAGAAACGTCGACATATAGTATAATACCAACAGAAAAATTATTTTCCCAATTAGATGCCAGTGGCTTATTATCAAACTTTTTTTTACAAATTGCTGAAGATCTCGAACGCGACCTTGAACGGGATAAAAAATTAATGTCTGTTAGTCCAGAAGAACGTGCAAATATTGTCTTAGCACTGATTGTAAACCACTATAAAATAGACCCCGTAGAAAACCCCGATTTTCCGAAATGGTTAAGAGTGAATGTTCTTGCAAAACTAGCTAAATGCCCCGTTTCAACTGCCTCGCAAATTATGAGAGAATTAATGGAAAAGGGAGTATCTGAAATCCCTCCTAAATATGGATCGAAAGTAGAACCATCTATATCACATCCCTCATGTGCTTAAAGCTATAAAAGTAACAAAAATATTAAGTGCTCCGAAGCTGAAAAGTAGCTTCGGAGTTTGCTATTCTTAGAAATAACGTTAGATTCAGAAAAAAACTAAGTACTTGCTTTTTTTCAAGCAGTGCTATATACTGAAATTAAGAAATCGGAAAAATATGTATTTTTTTCTAATAAAATAAAGTAAGTACTTGCTTTATTTAAGAGCGGGTGCGTAGGAGGTAGATGTATGCTTTGGTTAAAAGAGTCAATCGAGCAGCTTCTCAGTAAACTACACACAAATTTAGACACAGGATTAACAAAAGAACAAGTAAAGCAAAAACATTTGGAATTTGGTAGAAACGAGTTTGAAGAAGGAAAAAAAGAGTCACTTCTTCAAAAAGTAGGTCATCATTTATTAGAAATCACAACGATTGTTTTACTTGTTGCAGCTGCTATTTCAGCTTATTTAGCAATTACAACTGGATATGGTTGGGCAAAAGTAGTTGTTATTTTAGGAATTGTTATATTAAATATGGTTCTTGGTATTTATCAAGAAAGCAGCGCAGAGAAAGCACTCGCTGCACTTCAAAATATGAATGCTCATTTAACAACGGTACTTCGCGATGGAGTTCGAACTCAAGTAGACGTAGCAGAATTAGTACCGGGAGACATTATCGAAATAGTTGCAGGAGATATGATTCCAGCCGATGCGCGGATAATTTCCAGCAGTAGTTTGCAAGTCGAGGAGTCTGCACTTACCGGGGAGAGTGTACCAGTAGAAAAAGATGCAACAGCTGAAATTTCCGAAAAAGCACCTATTGGAGATCGACTTAATATGCTTTATTCTGGCTGTCTTGTAACGAATGGACGTGCAACAGCGGTAGTAGTAGAAATTGGTATGGCGACCGAGATGGGGAAAATTGCTGGATTATTAAATAATACGTCAAAATTAATGACACCCTTACAACATCGCTTAAAAGAATTAGCAAAACGTCTTAGCATTGTCGCACTTTTAGCAGGAATATTAATATTTATTATTGATGTGTATGTGTATGGGGAAACGATTATTGAAACACTGATGATTGCGATTTCTCTTGCAGTAGCAGCAGTACCAGAGACATTACCTGTGATTGTAACATTGACCCTTGCATATGGGGTTCAAAATATGGTGCGGAAAAACACGATTATCCGCCGAATTCCTGCCGTTGAAACGATTGGGAATACTTCTGTCATTTGTTCCGATAAAACAGGGACACTCACACAAAACAAAATGATTATTCAACAAATTTGGGCAACAGAGCATGCTCCAATGAAGGCAACAGCAAATTTTGGAACAGCAGAAGCGAATGTTTTAGAAATGCTAAGTCTTGCTAGTAACGCAACGATTGAAGTAACAGATGGTGAAGAAATCATCATTGGGGACCCAACTGAAAGCGCGATTATTCGTTTGCTAGAAGAAAAAGGGACAAAAAAGAATGTCCTTGAAGAAAAATATCCTCGTGTTTTTGAACTCCCATTTGACTCCGATAGGAAATTAATGACAACCATTCACCAAACAGAAAATGGCTTCCTTTCCATCACAAAAGGAGCATTTGACCGAATTCCTGTTGCTTTTTCTGATGAGCTATTGGCAAAAGCAGAGAGTGTACATGATAGTTTTGCTGAAGATGCTTTACGAGTGCTTGTTGTCGCTTATAAAAAATACGAAAAAATGCCAACGGATCTTTCGAGTAAAGCATTAGAGACAAACCTAACTTTCGCGGGAATGGTTGGAATGATAGATCCTCCACGACCAGAAAGTAAATCCGCCGTGTTAGCAGCAAAAAAAGCGGGTATAAAAACAGTAATGATTACTGGTGACCACATTGTGACAGCATCGGCTATTGCAAAAGAAATTGGTATTTTAACAGATAATGACAAAGCGATAACTGGAGCAGAACTTGCAGAAATGTCAGAACAAGACTTAGAGAAAAATATTAGAGACTATGCAGTATATGCTCGTGTTAGTCCAGAAGATAAGATTCGAATTGTAAAAGCTTGGCAGAAAAATGGTGAAATTGTAACAATGACTGGTGATGGAGTAAATGATGCTCCAGCCCTAAAAGCAGCGGATGTAGGTGCGGCAATGGGGATTACTGGAACCGACGTATCTAAAAATGCAGCAGATATGGTTATTACCGATGATAACTTTGCAACCATTGTTGATGCGGTAAAAGAAGGTCGGACAGCTTATGAAAATATTCGAAAAACCATTTATTTCTTATTGAGTACTAACTTTTCTCAAATTTTTATTATGCTGATTGCGATTATTTTAGGATGGGGAGCACCAGTTGTTGCAGTTCAATTGCTATTAATCAACGTTGTGTCCGATGGAATTCCTGGTTTCTTCCTAAGCCGAGAAAAAGCGGATGATTCGATAATGAACCGTCAACCAATACCGAAAAATGCCGGAATATTTGCGGGAGGACTTGGGAAGAAAATGGCAATCCAAGCAGTTGTCTTTACGATTGTAACGCTAGCTGGTTTCTATATTGGACAATTTGTAATAATTCATCCGTCCATCGGTGCAAGTTATGAAGTAGGGATGACAATGGCGTTTATTATTCTTGCTTGGTCGTCAGTTGCACATATTTTTAATGTAAGAAGTGATAAATCGATCTTTACAATTGGTTTTTTATCTAATCGAGGGTTGTTCTTTAGTGCAATTTGTTCGATGTTGATTATTCTAGGTCTAGCAATTATTCCACCACTTGCAAATATGTTTTTCTTAGTGAAAATGAGTCTTATACACTGGGTTCTTGCATTTGTACTTTCAATGCTGCCACTGGTATTTGTTGAAATTCAAAAATTCATTCAGCGTAAAAAAGCAAACGCATAAAAAGGAGGAAAGAACATGACGGACACTAAAAACTTAGTTACCACCATATTAGAACGAAATTTTGGTCAAGAAATTAGTATTCGCTATAAAGGAAGTAAGCAAGCGCAAAAACGTTCAGAAGAGGTTATTGAGGAAATTGCCACCGTCATTGCTCCCTTAGTAACAACACTTGGAATAGATAGTAAAACAGTGAAGAAGACAATTCCATTTTTATATGAGCTTCAAAAAAATCAATTTTGCGATTTGAGTTCCTATCCTTATCCATTACTTTTAGTGGACGGGACTAGTGAGAATACAGAGAAATATTGGCGTGATTTACCAATTTATTGGACAGATCAAGCAAACAAAATTGCCTTGCCCTATGTTTTAGAACATATTAAACAAAATAATGCTAGGCAAAAAATGCTGGCATATCATCAGTGGCTTTTAACGACAGTGCAACAACTAAACAACCAACTTAATGCTAGTTTTCGGGTAAAATTAGTTTTTGAATCAGATATGCGAATTCGATTACGTGTTTATGAAGTAAGCCGAATTGCGATGGAGGTACATTTTCTTGATAATCACGAGACAGAGCAGCAACATTTAGCGTATGATGTTAGTTTAGATGCTGACTTACAAATAAAGGCACGACTTCTTTTACGACAAGGAATTTTAACAGAAAATCTAAATTTAGAAGCGCTAAAAAATTACACGACGGCTGTTTTACCAATTGCTCATAGCCTCAAAAATTTGGAGCAACTAGATTTAACAGCAAGCGAAACGAAACAATTAACTAAATTACTCACAAAAGAAGAGCCGAAAATCATGGAAGATACAGATTTAACAAGTAATGCTATAGATTTTTTGCAAAAAGTATCCAAAGCCTAAAAATAGAGTGCTATTTAGTAGGAAGTGCATCTAAATGGCATTTTATTTTTGCAAATAACAACAGAAAGATAGTAAAATGATACAATGAAAAAGAAATGAGGATATAAAATTGATACGACAAGCTAAAAAAACGGATGCGCCAAAAATTGCGCCGCTGTTATTAATTATTTGGAAAGATATGGAGTTACCGATTTTAGAAACAGAAAAGGAAGAAGTCATTGTACAGGCACTCATTGAAGCAATACAAACAGAGACATATCGTTATAGTTATAGACATCTTCATGTTTACGAAAAAGAGGACGATATTGCCGGAGTGCTTGCCGGTTATCCTGGAAAACTAGAGCCGGAAATTGATGCTCCTTGGAACAATATTGCTAAAAAACACGGTATTACCTTTAAAGAGCCGATTTTTAAAGATAAGGAAACGTTTGCGGGAGAATGGTATTTAGATTCTATTGTTACCAATGAAAAATATCGTGGTTTTGGGGTTGGTACAGCTTTATTAAATAAACTAACAGAAATAGCAGCAAAAGATGGAGAAAAAGTGGTTGGACTAAACTGTGATAAAGGAAATCCACATGCAAAACGTTTATATGAGCGAATTGGTTTTCATGTAACAGGAGAAATAGTACTTAGTGGGCATTTATATGACCATATGCAAAAATAAGAAATGAGGTCGATTGGATGAAAAAGATAATTTTCACAGTGGCTCTAAGCTTTATTTTACTTCTTTCAGGATGTGCAGATGTAACAAATACTGTGAAAGTAGATAAAAAAGGCGATGCGACCATTTCTTTTGATATTGATATTTCATCCGTAGCAGGGCTTTTTGCATCTAGTTATTCTGATGAAGTACTCACTCAATTAGAAGAAGCTGGATTTAAAGTAGATAAAAAATCAAATACCAGCTATCATATTGAAAAGAAATTAGAGAAAAATACTACAAAAAGTGATCTGAAGCCAGAAGATTTTGGTGTAAAAATTACTAATACTAAAAGCTTCTTTACACAGAAAGTACGAATAGATGCCAATATTGATCCGGAGAAAATATGGAAGCAAGAAGTAACCGGAGTTCCTTTTCCAAAAGAGGTGTTGGCGCAAATTGATTATACCCTTATTTTAGATCTACCCATTTCAACAATTGGAGATAATAATGCTAAAAGTGTCGATGGTGGAAAACTAACATGGGATGTCCCACTTGCGGAAAAATCAGAAATGTACTTTGATATAACACTTCCAAATGTGAAAAATATTGCGATTGTGAGCGGAATTATTTTAGTAGCCATTATTGCTTTGATTATTTATTTGATTCGGAAGCATTCTAAAAAGAAAAAATCCGCCTAAAAAAGAGGTTAAGCTATGTAAGCTTAGCCTCTTTACTTTTTGTTATTTGTTCTAACTGTTCATAATATGCTAGTTTTTTCTCGATTTTTTGAAATGCTCGATTCATTTTTTCTTGACGGCGATACATTTCTTCCTGATGCTCCTTTAATACGGAAATTCGTTCAGAAACAGTATCATCACCACATTTTGTGAGCTCAACGATTTCTTTTTGTTTGGCAAGTGGCATCCCTGTCATACGTAAACAAGTAAGCAATTCCAACCAATGTAAGGCATCTTGGTCGAATATTCGATTATTATTTTTATCTCGAGCAAGAAATGGGATTAATCCTTCTCGTTCATAATAGCGAATAGTATGCGCACTTAACCCAGTGTGAGCAGCAGCTTCCTTAATCGTTTGTTGCATTAAAAGCACCCCTTTTTTTATTTATCATAGCATTGCGATATATGAAATGCCAAATGTTTGCGTTTGAGTATACTCTAAGGTGTATAGTAAACTTGTGACTATTTTTAGGAGGCGGATAAATTGAACTTAAAAGATACTGTAAAACTTGCAAATGGTGTAGAAATGCCACGTTTAGGCTTTGGTGTTTGGAAAGTGAATGACGGAGATGAAGCAGTAAATTCGGTCAAATGGGCAATTGAAGCGGGATATTTGAGTATTGATACAGCAGCTGCTTATAAAAATGAAGAAGGCGTTGGACAAGCAATCAAAGAATCTGGTGTCAATAGAGAAGATTTGTTTGTAACAACAAAACTTTGGAATTCAGAGCAAGGTTACGAGTCCACTTTGGCTGCATTTGATGAAAGTTTACGCAAATTAGAGCTTGATTATGTGGATTTATACTTAATTCATTGGCCAGTAAAAGGGAAATTTAAAGATACATGGCGTGCTTTTGAAAAATTATATAAAGACAAACGTGTACGGGCAATTGGCGTATGTAATTTTCATGAACATCATTTAAAAGAGCTGATGGAAGATGCGGAAATAACTCCTATGGTAAACCAAATTGAATTACATCCAGAATTAACCCAGGAACCGCTTCGTAACTACTGCAACGAACATCAAATCGTGGTAGAAGCATGGTCTCCACTAGGAAATGGTAAATTACTTGATAATGCGGAAATCAAAGCAATTGCAGAAACTCATGGCAAATCTGTAGCTCAAGTTATCTTACGCTGGGACTTGCAAATTGGTGTAGTTACTATTCCAAAATCTGTACATCAAGACCGGATTATTCAAAATGCCGATATTTTCGATTTTGAGTTAACCGCAGAAGAAGTAGCGAAAATTAGTGCTTTAAATAAAGATAAAAGAACTGGTGCAGATCCAGACAATTTTAATTTCTAAAAATAAAACAGTGCCGCAAAATCAAAACTGATTTTGCGGCACTGTTTTTATTTATCATCGATGTTTATTTTTGCTTTTTTTAGGTAGATACCAAAGACTAAAGGCGATAAAGAGAAGAATTATCCCTGCAAAACCAGCATTTGTATCACCTGTAGAAGGTAGGCTAGTTTGGTTTGGGTGTTCTTTTGTGCTAATACTATTTGAAGCATGAACTTTATCATTTGTACCATTATTGTCTGATGGAATAGGCGTGGGCTGACTAGCTGTAATATGGACAGTTACTTTAAATGGAACTGCTGCCACGCCATCACTATTTTTTGCTTGCAATGTTACAGTGTAATCCCCTGTTGTTTCAAAGTTGACGACTTTGGCAAAGTCTGTAGTGATTAGCGAATTATCACTTGTTTTTGCGTGAATATCGATTAGAAATTGTTCTGAACTTAGCTTACTATGTTTTAAATAGGTGATTTCTTTATCAGCAGTAATAATTGGTGCAGCAGCTTTTTCTATATGAACTGTAACAGTAATTGGTGCAGCAGCGACGCCATTAACATTGGTAGCATTTAACGTTACATTATAATCTCCGGGTGTATTAAAATCTACCACCGTAGCAAAATCACTTGTAATAACAGAGCCATCACTTGTTCTAGCATGAATATCTTCTAGAAATGTTGCTTCGGTCACTTTAGAAAATTTTGGATAAGTAATACGGTCATCTGCTGTAATTACAGGTACGGTCGAAACTTCTATTGGTTGAGTAACTAATCCAGAAAATGTTCCAGAAGCAGAGGTATAAGTGATAGGCTCATTAAAATTATAAGAAACACTGGATAGGTCTTTTATGTTGTCATAATTCCAATTAATTTTACCATTTTCGTATGTGCCATTATTTGAAATGGTAGTCGGTGTTGAAAGGGAGCCATTATTACTAATTTCATTTAAAATGGATAAATTTTCAGTTACAACCTTGCTTGGAAGTGTAATAGATTGGTTCGTTGCAGCTAACGATTGAAGAAGTGGAATCTCTGTTTCGATACTTGTAGGTAAAACGGCTAGATGATTACTACTAACATCCAAGTTACTTAGTATAGGTAGTGCTTGTAATTTACTAATAGTTGTTAATTCATTAGAACTTAAATCTAAAGAAGTCAGTGCAGCTAAATTTTGTGCGTCTATATCATCAATTAGATTGCCGTCTAAAGCAACTGTTTGAATTTTCGGTAGTGTATTTAGTTTAACATTACTAAGAACATCCGAATAACTAGAAAAATGTACCGCATTTGCTATGCCATTTCCTGCACTCGTTAGCATTGGGAGGTTAGAAAGATTGATCTCTTCTAAAAGCGAATTTTCATTACTTTCAAGATTTGCATAAATGACTACTAATTTCAATTGATCTTCAATGCTTAATCGAGTCAACGTTGGGTTAGATCTTATAGATAAATTACTTAAATTAGGCAAGTCATTTGTGGCATCTAAAACAAAACTGCTTAATGAATTATCATCTAAATTGAGAATTTGTAAGGAGTCTAATTGTAATAAACTAGCTATACCAGCTGTAGTTAATTGATTTAAACTTAAATCTAATGTAGTAATAGCAGGGAGTGTTGTCAAATTACTAATATCAGTTAATTGATTGCCGTGTAAATCTAAATAGCTCAGTCTGGTCATATCGTGTATATCTATACGGCTGAGCAAGTTGTTATCAATATCAGCAACTTGTATTTTTGGAAGAGCAGCTAAATGAACGGTACTTAAAACATTGGAGTAAGTGGAGAAATTAACTGCATTATTAGTGCTTTTTCCTGCAGAAGTAAGCTCAGGAAGATTAGTTAGCGTCAATTCTGCTAAAGAAGAACTTTGTCCACTGCTAATGGTTGTGTTGATGGTAGTAAGTTTTGGTTGGTTTTGAATGTTTAATTTTGTCATCGTTGGGTTATCTGACAAATTAAGTGTAGTTAAGTTAGGTGTGTATTGCGGGTTACCGAGTTCCACAATATTTAATAAATTAGAAGCCGCATTAAGAGAAGTAAGTTCGGCAAGATTTGTTATGGGTGCAATACTGGTTATTTGATTTTGACTTAAATCTACGGAAGTTAGGTTCGTTAATTCATTAATTCCAGTAATATCTGAAATGTTTTTCGCGGAAGCATTTAAAATGGTTACAGAGTCTAGTTGCGTTTGCGTCACAACTTGAGAAGTATCTGCACTTCCAGTAATTTGCATGGCGACAACTTGCGCGAAAGCTTCGTCTGGAAAAATATCTATGTAGGTATCACCCGCTGCTAAGGTTGGAGCGGCTTCAATCGTATCTTCCTCAGCTAGAATAGATTCTGACGTGGCTGTTTCTGCTGAAAATGTTTCCGCAAAAACAGTCACAGGGATAGGAAGAATTGTACTTAAAATAAGACATATTATTACAATAGAAAAATAGATTTTTTTCATTAATACAGCTCCTTGCAAGAGAATTTATAGATAAAGAAAATGGATATTAAATAATAAAAAAGTTTATTCATTAAGTGAATTTTATGCAGTTACTATAGTGTTTTCCCGAATCCTTCAAAGCCAAACAGATTAGCGAAATATATTGGTTGCTATTGGATCACTTTACTACTTTTTTGATGAAAGCTTATTATTTTATGCTACAATAAACTAAAAAGAGGGCGGATTATTGGAAACGTTACATCCAGTTTCGGAATATGCTATAGTGATGAAATGAGAATATTTAATTTGAGGAGTATAGACGATGAAAGCTTTTGACAAATTTTATAAAAAAACATTAGAAGAACGTAGAGCGATACTCGCAGAATATGCTAAATTAACGGAGGAAGAAACAGATTTTTTAGCTTCTAGTGGGGCACTTTCATTAGAAAAAGCCAACCATATGATTGAAAATACAATTGGAATTTATTCACTACCACTCGGCCTTGGAATGAATATGTTATTAAATGATAAAAACTATCTTGTGCCAATGGCGGTAGAAGAACCATCTGTTGTTGCTGCACAAAGTTCTGGTGCGAAGTTGATTGCTCAAAATGGTGGTATCCAGGGAACGGCAACAGACCGCCAAATGATTGGTCAAATAGAGTTAATTGCTGTTCCAGATATACAGCTAGCCATAGAAAAAATAACTAACAACCAAGAAAAATTACTGTTAATTGCTAATGAAGCTCATCCATCATTAAAGCGGCGCGGTGGTGGAGCAGTTAATCTTCGTGTTCGAACAGCAAATACTACGCAGGAAGAAACATTGCTAATCGTGCATTTGCTTGTAGATACAAGAGAAGCGATGGGAGCGAATATGGTGAATACTATGGTTGAAACTTTGGCTCCAGAATTAGAAAGATTGACTGACGGGATTGCCAATATGCGAATTTTATCTAATCTAGTAGATGATGCTACAGCTACCGTCTCATGTCGGATTTCACCAGAAAGTCTGGCAACAAAAACACAGACAGGTGAATGGGTTCGCGACCGAATTATTGCAGCTTATACTTTTGCTGATGCAGATATCTATCGGGCAGCAACTCATAATAAAGGAATTATGAACGGAATTGATGCAGTTGTTATGGCATTTGGGAACGATTGGCGCGCAGTAGAAGCAGCTAGTCATGCTTATGCAGCTCGAACAGGGAGTTATAAACCAATGACAAAATGGTCCAAAGATGAAAATGGTTTTTTAATTGGGGAACTAACTTTACCAATGCCAGTTGCCTTTGTAGGAGGATCAATCGGAGTCCATCCAATTGCTACACTTTCCCAAAAAATTGCTCGAGTAGAATCTGCAAAGGAGTTAGCGATGTTGGTTTGTGCAGTTGGTTTAACTCAAAATCTAGCAGCCCTAAAAGCTCTCGTTACGGAAGGTATTCAGCGTGGTCATATGTCACTTCAAGCCAAATCGCTAGCAATGACAGCGGGAGCAGAGGCAGATGAAATTGAGGCAGTGGCAACATTTTTACAAGAAAGCAAGCAAATGAATGTACTAGCGGCGAAAGAATATGTAGAAAAACTACGACAAAAGTAGCTAGTGGAATTAAAAGTATAGAAAGCAGTTCTTAGATTCGTATGACAACAAATCTAAGAACTGCTTTTTTGGAAGAGCTTAATCAGTATTATCGATTTTTCGAATTTGTCTTGCGGGATTACCTGCTACAATAGTGTTAGCAGGAACATCTTTTGTGACAGTGGAATTTGCTGCAATAACGGCATTTTCGCCAATGGTTATTCCAGGTAAAATAACTGCATTAGCCCCAATCCATGCCGTTTTTTTCACATGAATGGGAGCCACGTTTATGCCACGCCTTTTTGCTGGCTCCATCAAGTGATTAACTGTTATTAACTTGGCACCAGGACCGATTAATACATTATCTTCAAGCACTATTCCACCTAAATCTACAAAAGTGACGTTTTGATTGATAAAAATATTTTTACCAAATGTAATATGTTTTCCAAAATCACTATAAAATGGTAGCGAAATTTCTACAGTGGGGCTTATTGTTTTTCCGGTGATTTCTTGCAAATAATGCAAAATCATTTCTTTCGTATGGTACTGGGTATTTAATTCGATAATTAATTGTGCATTATTATGTTTCACTAAATGGATTTCATTAAAGAGCGGGGAATCAGGTAAAATATCTTTTCCAACTATTTTTTTTAGTAAAGTAGCTTCTTCCATATTAACTCCTCCTAGATATGTTTTACTATCATAATTGTACATAAAAAAGTTATACTTGAATAAT
This sequence comes from Listeria immobilis, assembly GCF_014322845.1. Classification (NCBI taxonomy): domain Bacteria; kingdom Bacillati; phylum Bacillota; class Bacilli; order Caryophanales; family Listeriaceae; genus Listeria; species Listeria immobilis. The sequence goes on from NZ_JAASUA010000012.1 coordinate 73,474, forward strand.
ACTTATACTAGATACCTAGATATTCAATTTGTCTATAGAAGGGGATGGTTTGGTGGAACTACGTGTGTTGAATTATTTTTTAACTGTTGCCAGAGAAAAAACGATTAGCAAGGCAGCCGAGGTCCTACATCTAACGCAACCAACTTTATCAAAACAATTAAAAGAATTAGAGGAAGAACTTGGAGTAAAGCTATTTAACCGGGGAAATCGTTCTATTACTTTAACTGAAGAAGGAATTTATTTAGCAAAACGGGGTAAGGAAATTTTAGCTTTAGTGGAATTAACCACTTCTAATTTACACGTAAATGATATAATCGGTGGTCAAATTGCAATTGGAGCAGGAGAAACTAGGGCGTTTGAATTTGTTGGGGAACGTTTACATAAAATAAGAATGAATTATCCAGAAATTAATTTCCAGATATATAGTGGTAATGCCGATGATGTCCTTGAAAAGATTGATCATGGCGTACTCGATTTTGGATTAGTTATTAATCCAGTTGATAAACAGAAATATCAGTATCTACAGTTGCCACTTGTTGATAACTGGGGACTTTTGGTGAATAATTCTCATAACCTGGCAAGTAATAAATATATTGAACCTAATGATATTAAGCAAATCCCACTACTAATTTCTAGTCAAACATTAGTAGATAGTCAACTAGCAGAGTGGCTGGGAGGAAACTTGGACCAACTTACTATCATCGGTTCCTATAATTTACTATATAATGCTTCCCTTCTAGTGAAAGAGAACATCGCAAGTGCCTTGTGTATTGATGGGATATTGAATACAACAGCTACCAATTTGACATTTATCCCTCTCTGGCCACCGATAACTGCGACTATTAATATTGTTTGGAAAAGAAATGCCACTTTCTCTAATGCTGCTAAAGTGTTCTTACAATTGATACAAAAAGATTTGGAGCTAGATTAGCATTTTCTAGTGTAAAACTAATTTCTTTAGGATTTTCTCCAACTACTGGGTTAGCTGGCACTGCCTTTACAAAATCTTAACAATACATTCGGAACGTTACAAACCCTTATACATCAACGAATAATACTGTTTTTATTGAAATTCACTTTACAGAAATAAAAAAATCTATTTACCTTACATTTACTTTCTTTTATGATGAAAAAAGAAGATAAAATCAAGATTACAAACAAAAAGGAGACTTTCATGGAAGACATAAATATTCAGCAAATGATTTTTCAATTTATCGGGGGACTTGGAATTTTTCTTTTCGGTATTAAATTCATGGGAGATGGGTTGCAAATGGCAGCTGGTGATAGACTCCGTGATATTTTGGACAAGTACACAACCAATCCTTTCATGGGTGTACTAGCTGGGATTTTAGTTACCGTATTAATTCAAAGTAGCTCTGGTACAACTGTTTTAACGGTCGGCTTAGTAAGTGCAGGATTTATGACGTTAAAACAAGCAATTGGTGTTATCATGGGGGCGAACATTGGAACAACTGTTACCGCCTTTATTATTGGTATTAAATTATCCGAGTATGCCTTACCAATCATTGCTGTTGGAGCAGTACTCTTATTCTTCTTTAAAAATCATAAAGTAAAAAATATCGGCCAAGTTTTCTTTGGATTTGGTGCGTTATTTTATGGTCTGGATTTGATGGGGCAAGGTATGAAACCACTTGCTGGTATGGAAACTTTCCACGATTTAACCGCACAAATGAGTACAAATCCATTCCTTGGTTTACTAATTGGAACCATATTTACAGCGGTAGTACAGTCGTCTAGTGCTACTATCGGGATATTGCAAGAATTATATGGTCAAGGAGCAATTGATTTACAAGCAGCATTACCTGTTTTATTTGGTGATAATATTGGTACAACAATTACTGCGATACTTGCTGCAATTGGTGCTAGCATTGCCGCGAAACGTGCAGCAGCAACTCATGTTATTTTCAATTTAATTGGTGCCGTAATTTTCATGCTCATCCTACCGATTTTTTCTTCCTTAATAACATATTTACAAGAACTATTTGGATTAAATCCAGAAATGACAATTGCCGTTGCCCACGGAACATTTAATATCACGAATACCTTTATCCAGTTTTGGTTTATTGGAGCATTTGCATGGCTAGTGACGAAAATAATTCCTGGTGACGATTCAAGAATTGATTATAAAACTAAACATCTTGATACGAATTTAATTGACCAGTCTCCTGGGATTGCACTAGAAATGGCGCGCGAAGAAACACTGCGAATGGCAGATTATGCGAAATTCGGTTTACAGGAAGCACGCGAATACTTGGTTAATCGGGAGCCGAAGCATGCAGAGTCAACTATCCAAGTAGAAGAAGCAGTAAATAATTTAGATCGAAAAATTACAGAATATCTAACAAAAATTTCGTCGGTTGCTCTTACGAATAATGAAACAGAAGAACATGCATTAATGCTCGACACCGTTCGTGATATTGAACGAGTTGGCGATCATATGGAAAATATCGTTGAAAATATCGACCAATTGATTAAAAATAAAGCTAAAATGTCTGAAGAAGCATCCAATCAATTAATTAGCATGTTTGAATTAACAACAAAAAATTTCGAACGTGCCGTAAAAGCAATGCATAAAAAAGATCGAGCGCTGGCAGAAGAAACCATTGTTGTCGAAAAAGATATAGATAAGGCAGAGCGGAAATTGCGTAAAGATCATATTCGCCGCCTAAATGAAGGAAAATGCCAAGTAGTAAGTGGTATCTTATATATTGATATTGTAAGTGACTTGGAGCGAATAGGCGATCATGCGAACAACATTGCCGAAGCGGTATTAGAATTAAATGAATAAAAAAGCTTTAAAAGGAAACTAGCTATTATTTTGGCGCTAGTTTCTTTTTTTTGTTAAAAATATACACTTTTATTAGTCCTTGTGAAGCATTGAGTATAATAAGATTGTGGTGTAAAATAAGAATGATTATAAAACTAGAATGACTGGAAGTGTTGAGTCTTATGAGAAACAGAAAAACAATGGATGGAAACACTGCCGCAGCCTATATTTCCTATGCATTTACAGAAGTTGCAGCAATCTATCCAATTACCCCTTCCTCTACTATGGCAGAACTTGTAGATGAATGGGCATCAAAAGACAAAAAGAATTTATTTAATGAACCAGTAAAAGTAGTAGAAATGCAATCAGAAGCAGGAGCAGCTGGGACAGTCCATGGCTCACTTCAAGCAGGGGCGCTGACTAGTACATACACGGCTTCTCAAGGTTTATTACTAATGATACCCAATATGTACAAAATTGCTGGTGAACTATTACCAACTGTTTTTCATGTCTCCGCAAGAACGATTTCTGCAGCATCCCTTAATATCTTTGGAGATCATAGTGATGTTATGGCAACAAGACAAACTGGCTTTGCAATGTTAGCAGAAGGTTCTGTGCAAGAAGTGATGGATTTATCAGCAGTTGCTCACCTTGCCTCTTTAAAAGGAAGCGTACCATTTTTAAATTTCTTTGATGGATTTAGAACAAGTCATGAACTTCAAAAAATCGAGGTACTTGAATATAGTGAATTAGAAAATTTGCTAGATCAAGATGCTTTGCAACAATTTAGAGATCGAGCGATGACACCAAATAATCCAAAAACAATCGGTTCCAACCAAAATCCAGACATTTTTTTCCAACAACGAGAAACGGTTAACCGCTATTATGAAGAGATTCCTAGTATTGTCCAAAATTACATGCAAGAAATTAATCAACTACGTGGAACGGATTATGATTTAGTTAATTATTATGGAGCAGACGATGCGACAGATGTCATTGTGGCAATGGGATCTGTCACACCTGTCATTGAGCAAGTAATTGATTATTTAACGCAACAAGGTAAGAAAGTTGGATTATTAAATATCCGCTTATATCGCCCATTTCCAGCAGAAAACTTTTTAGCAAAACTACCAAACACAGTAGAACGTGTAGCTGTACTTGACCGAACGAAAGAACCTGGGGCAGGCGGTGAGCCACTATTACTTGATGTTCAAAGTGTGCTTTATGATAGTGAAACGCGACCACTAGTTATTGGAGGAAGATACGGCTTAGGTTCAAAAGATGTTACACCAGACCAGATTCTTGGTGTTTATTCGCACCTAAGTGAAGAAAAACCAAAACCTCGCTTCACGATTGGTATTACTGATGATATTACAAATCTCTCCATTTTAAATAGCGGACCAAGTGATTTAACCGCAGAAAAAACGTTCCAATGTAAATTCTGGGGATTTGGATCAGATGGGACAGTTGGTGCCAATAAAGCAGCCATTAAAATCATTGGGGATAATACGGATTTGTATGCACAAGGCTACTTTTCTTATGATTCCAAAAAATCGGGAGGACTGACTGTTTCCCATTTGCGTTTTGGTGAAAAAAGCATTCGGTCAGCCTACTTAATTCAACAAGCTGACTTTGTTTCTTGTTCGACATCTGCTTATTTACGTTCTTATGATTTGCTAAAAGGCTTAAAACCAGGTGGTATATTTCTATTAAATACCATTTGGGAAGGCGAACAACTAGAGCGCCATTTGCCAGCTAGCATGCGTGCTTATATTGCAAAAAATAATATTCAGTTTTATACATTAAATGCAATGAAAATCGCTGGTAATGCTGGGCTTGGACGGAGAATTAATACAGTTATGCAAACGGCCTTTTTCCGTGTAACTGATATTTTACCATTTGAAAAAGCACTTGCAGATCTAAAACAATCCGCTATTGCTACTTATGGAAAAAAAGATATGCAAGTAGCCGAGAAAAATATTATTGCGATGGATCAAACTGTAGCTAATTTACACAAAGTAGAAGTGCCTGAAAGCTGGGCTAATGGGGAAACCGCAGTAACCAAAGAAGCGGTTACCGATCGACCAGCATATATTAAAAATATTCTGGAACCAGTTAATCGATTAGAAGGGGATGCCTTAACAGTTGGAGATTTAATTTCAAATGGTATGGTGAGTGGAGCGTATCCAGCAGGAACAGCAGCTTATGAAAAACGCGGAATTGCACTAGAAGTTCCGGAATGGATTTCTGAAAACTGTACGATGTGTAATGAATGTGCATTTGTTTGTCCTCATGCTGCAATTCGTCCAATTTTAACAGATGAAGCAGAATTAGCATCTGCTCCAGAAGGTTTTATGACTCGAGAAATGCGCGGGAAAGATGGTCTTCAATATCGGATACAAGTTTCGCCAATGGATTGTACAGGCTGTAATTTATGTGCAGAAACTTGTCCAGCCAAGGATAAAGCTTTAGTTTTGAAACCATTTGAAGAAGTAGCTGCCAAAGAAAATCCGAATTGGTCATTTGCTATCAATGTAAAACCTAAGAAAAATCCAAGTAAGAAAAATACTGTTCCTGGTAGCCAGTTTGAACAGCCATTACTTGAGTTTTCGGGTGCTTGTGCAGGTTGTGGTGAAACACCTTATGTAAAATTATTAACGCAAATGTTTGGTGACCGTATGATGATTGCTAATGCGACTGGTTGTTCATCTATTTGGGGGGCATCAGCACCTGCAACGCCTTACACTGTCAATGACAAAGGGCATGGACCTGCGTGGGGAAATTCCTTATTAGAAGATAACGCAGAATACGGATATGGTATGTATCTAGCCAATCAAACCATGCGAAAAGCTTTAAGTAACAAGGTTTCAAAAGCACTAACAGAAGAGGTGCTTTCTGATAATTTACGTGAAGTGTTAACTACATGGCAAACGAAGATGGATGTTAGCGAAGATACGCGTGAACGAGCTGAACAGTTACAACTTGCTCTATTAAGTGAAATGGATGGCAACTTAATACTCGAATCAATTTATAATGATCGAGAACTATTTATTAAACGTTCACAGTGGATGCTTGGTGGTGATGGTTGGGCTTATGATATTGGCTTTGGTGGAATTGATCATGTTTTAGCATCAGGAGAAGATGTGAATATTTTTGTAATGGATAATGAAGTTTATTCTAATACAGGTGGTCAGTCTTCCAAAGCAACACCAACAGCCGCTATTGCAAAATTTGCTTCTGGCGGAAAATCAGTAGGTAAAAAAGATCTCGGCGTGATGGCGATGAGTTATGGTAATATCTATGTAGCGCAAATTGCGATGGGAGCAAGTAAGCGACAAACTTTAAAAGCAATTGAGGAAGCAGAAGCATATCCTGGTCCTTCGCTTATTATTGCTTATACGCCATGTATTAATCACGGTATTTCAAGTGGGATGAAAACGATGTTAACCGAAACGCAAAAAGCTGTAGAATGTGGCTATTGGAGTTTATATCGCTATAATCCAGCGCTTGAAGAAAAAGGTAAAAATCCAATGACGATGGATTTCAAAAAAGTCGATTTTGACCAATTTGAAGATTTCTTAAAACGAGAAACACGTTATTCAGCTTTATATAAAGCAAATCCAGAAGTAGCACGTAAGCTATCCGAAAAAACGCGAACTGATGCTGAAAAACGTTTTAAACGATATGCGACAATGGCTGGTTTAGATTTAGAAAAAATATTCAAGAAAAAAGAAGTTGCTGAAACAAGTGGAACAGCTCCAGTTGATGACGAACGCGCGGCCAGAAAAGCTGCTAGAGAAGCGAGAAGAAAAGCACGCGAACAAGAAAAATAAAAAAAGGACCCAGACATTTTTTCTGGGTCCTTTTTGCTTAGGATTTGTGGGAATCATAAGCAATGTGGGAATGAATAGATATTCTTTAGTGAGCAAAAATATAAAGAAATAGCTACTATTTTAATATAACTTTTTTTGAGCAATCTTGCACTAGTAAAAAGGATATAAAAACAGGCAAATATACGAAACCACGTTGCAGTTAAGGCAATTTGCGACATGTGAAAGTTTTATGACAATTTATTTTAATGATTTTCGTGGAGTAACCCAATTCGATAAGCATGCAATAGTTGTTTTAAATCCTCTGCTTGGCTATTAAGTTCTTTGCCGACATCTGTGTCTCTAACCCGTTTTCGACTACTTTCCATTTCAATTACTTGTCTTGTAGAAAGAATATCCGTTTCATTTTTAACAACATCTTCTTTATTTGTAAATGGTTGGTGACTGACTAGTTGTAACCCATAACTATTAAATAACAGAGTATATCCCGCTAAGGTAGTCTTTTTATGGTACGCTTTTGCAAATCCGCCGTCAATAACGAGCATTTTTCCGTCTGCCTTAATAGGACTTTCACCTTTTCCTTCTTTTACGGGGGTATGTCCATTAATTATATGTCCATTATTCGGATCGAGACCAAATTCCACTAAGATTTTTTTACAAATAGTTTCTTCATTGCGCAATTTATAGTAAGGGTTTTTTTCTTCGGTATGTGTCTCTTTATCAGCAACAAAATATCGCTCGAATGTGGTCATTTCGCTTTTTCCAAACAAAGACGATATAGCTCCGGTCCATAAATACCAAACAATATCACAAGCATATTTCTTTTCTTTAGTACCAGCTGGACGAACATAAGCTTCTCTGGTAAGCATTTCAAATTGTTCCAGCAGTGCGCGACCAGTATATTTTTTCTTGTGTAATTCCATCGCCATAAACTCCCCATCCTGATGAAGCGGAATACAACCGTGATAAAGTAAATTTCCATTATAAGTCAGGAACATACTGCCTTTCGCATATAAAAATTGAACATGTTTTTGCAAGCGACGACAATTTTTAAAGGCAGCAATAATTTTATCAATCAGTTCTTGTTCAGCAGACGTTAATTGATAGGGCTGCGCAGGATCAATAGTCGGAAAATGTGTATCAAGTAAGTCATAGTTCTTTCCTTTTAAATGAATACGTCCATTTTGATAATCAATAAAATCGAGAACTAAACGGTGCTTCATATCGAATTCGTCGTGCCGTTGGATAATTGCGCCTTCCAGTTTAAATTGAATGATAGCGATTGCTTTATGCATTCGGGCAATTTGGGTGATTTCGGCGTTACTATACTCAATATTATCTTCATTTTTAGGTTGGAAATAAGTGCAGGGGTCATCTTGATAAATAGCATCAGCAAAAAGAGCAAGCGGGCGTAAAGAAATACCATAACTATCTTCTAAAATATCTAGATTTAAGTAACGTGCAGAAATTCGTATTACATTAGCTGCGCAAACTTTGGAACCACTTGCAGCTCCCATCCATAAAATATCATGGTTACCCCACTGGAAATCAAGCGAGTGGTAATTCATTAATGTATCCATAATTTTATCTGGATAGGGACCTCGGTCATATACATCGCCAACAATGTGCAAATGATCGACGACGAGTTGTTGAATCAAACGTGACAGGGCGCTAATAAATTCTTCAGCACGGTCAAGTGAGATAATATGTTGAATGATTTCTTCATAATATAATTTTTTATCATCATCATTATAGTTTTCTTGTAATAACTCTTCTAATATGTAAGTAAAATCTTCTGGCATTGCTTTTCGTACTTTAGAGCGCGTGTATTTCGAAGCAACATATTGGCAAAGTTCAATTAAACGAAAAAGCGTCGTACGATACCAGGCACCCATATCGTTTTGTTCTTTCGTAATTAAATCCATTTTTTCTTCGGGATAATAAATAAGAGTACTAAGTGAATTTATTTCTGAATCATCAAGCTCTGCACCAAAAATATCACGGATTTTCCGTTTAACAACACCGGAACCATTACGTAATACCTGTTCAAAAGCACTATATTCACCATGTATATCACTTAAAAAATGTTCTGTACCTTTTGGCAAGTTCATAATTGCTTCCAGATTAATAATTTCTGTCGCCGTTTTCGCAATAGTAGGATATTGTTTTGCTAGTAAACGTAAATACTTTACATCCATTTCTTCCATAAGCAGCTACTCCTTTTTATAATTGGTATAGCTATTATATTTCTTAAACTAACTTAATACAAGGGTTTTGTTTAATAATTGGTCTATACAAAAAAGACGAGCGCAGGCCCGTCCTAAAAAACTGGATGAAGAAAATATAAAACAATCGGTAAGGTAATAATACTTAAAACGGTACTAATAAAAGTCGCGCTTGAAACTAAATCGGGTTTTGTATCAAATTGAACAGCCATTAAAGTAGTGTTAGCGGCAGTTGGCATTGCTGCAAGTAAAATCATAATTTGCTTGGTCATTTCGTCTACTGGAAGAATAAAGGTTAAGCCAAGTGCAATCAGTGGAGCAATTAACAATTTTAAAATAAGCGCAATTCCTACTTTATCAAGTTCAATTCTTCTAAAGGAAATTACTGCAAGTTGCATACCAAGCACAATCATAATCGTTGGTATTGCTGCATCACCAACAAGTTTCACACAGGTCATTAACGCGGCCGGTAGCGAAATATGTACTAATTGAAATCCAAGTCCAAGTAATGCGCCGTAAGCAATGGGCATTCGGACCACTTTTTTGATAACAGCTTTCATGCCACCGGAGTCTTTGCTTCCTTTAGCAGCGAAATAAACGCCAATCGTACTCATTGCCAGTTGTTGTAAAACCATTAAAACAACTGCAATATCAAGCCCAGATGCACCAAAAACGAGCAAAACTACCGGTGTTCCGTAATTTCCGTTATTCATAAATGCACTAGCCAAAATTAATGCACAGCGATCTTGCAAGTTATACCCAAATAAAAAGCTAATCAAGCTAACTAGTAAAATCAAAATTAAACAGAGGGCAAAAATGTATATCGCCAAATACAGATAATCAATTGATAGCGGATTTGTATAAAAGGTAGTAAATGCAAGAAATGGGGACATTAAGTAAAGGGTTAATTTTGAAAGATTAGGAATATCGAATTTTAATGTTTTTTGTCCAATAAACCCAATAGCAAAAATCCCAAAAACAGGAAGTAAAATAAGTAAAAATTCCATAGCAACGCTCTTTTCTAAAGGTATTTTTGCTTTATTGTACCATAGATTAAAGCGGTTAATGTAATGTATGTTCAACTAGAAAGCAGCCAACAGATAGTGTATTCAATTTAAGTACGAGTATATATTAGTTATGTGTAATTTAATCTTGACAAAACAAATTTTAATAAGTACGTTAAACCGAAAAAAGTAGAAAAATAGCTAAAAAAGCAATAAAATCTTGCCATTTCTACACTTTTGAGAATATTTCACTTAAAAATTCTATTGATATAAGCGCTTAAATTTATTTTTGTCACAATTTATCCATTTTAATAAGTCTTTATACCTGTAACTATTTTAAGAAACAGCAGTATAATTAATCATGTAAGAAAGATTATTGAAATTAACTACAAAAGAGGTGCAGATTTGAAAAAATTAAGTTTATTATTTTTAGGTATGGTACTCGCTGTTTCCGTTTTAATGGCTTCACCTTTTGCAGCATCTGCAGAAACTTATGATATAGAGAAAAATTTAGATAAGCCATTTAAAATTAGTCTTCATCTTCAAGATCAAAAAAATTCTGAAGGTGCTTGGGGAAGTTATATTACTCCGGTCAATGTCACTTTAACTAATCTTGAAGGCGTAAATTCCAATGTGACTTATGGGGAAAGCAATGCAACAGGAACGCTTTATCAATATGCTGATGTGGTTATCTCAGGAACACCTACAAAAGCAGGGGTAGGGTCAATCAATTTAGAATATCAAGATGGTGCAGGAAATAAGGCATCCTTCCAATACTCAGTTAATATAAAATCAGCTGTAACAGTACGCTATTTAGATGAATTTGGCAATCTGCTGGCTGACGATGTATCATTAACAGGAAATTTGGGCGAAAGTTATGTAACTGATTCTAAAGAGTTGGATGGTTGGGTCATAAAAAGTCCACCAGATAATGCGACAGGGAACTACAGTGAGCAAAGACAAACAGTTAACTACGTCTATGAAAGAGCTGCTGGCGCAAATATAGTAGTCAAATACACAGATACAGAAGGAAATGAAATCGCAACTGCAGATATTATTAGTGGTAAACTAGATGATACATTTGAAACAACTCCAAAAGAAATAGACGGCTTTGAGTTAAATGAAGCCCCCACTAATGCAACTGGTATTTTTACAGATCAAGAACAACAAGTAACGTATGTCTATGAAAAAGTAGAATCAGAGGATAGTACAACCCTTCCTGAAACAACTTCTACAGATTCCACAACAGAAACTTCTACCAATACATTTGCCAAAGCAGAAACAACACCTTCAACCGAAGCAACAGAAAATCCAACAAAAACTGCAACAGCAAATCCAACAGAACCTTCTCTAAAAGCATCAACAGAGGTAGCGAATAATAGTGAAATCCCAGCCAAAGAGAAGACTGCAGAAACGGCATTGGATTCTGCAAAACAACCAAATGATAGCTCAACAGTGGAACCAGTCAAAAGCGGAAATTCTGTAATAAACAAAGAAAATAACCTTCCTAAAACAGGGGACTCCGATGGTTTAGCAACAGTCCTATTTGGAGGATTCCTCGTGTTACTAACAGCTGGATTATTCTTATTCAGTAAAAAACCTTCTAAACGATAAAAATAAAAAACAGGCGCAAATGGTAATAATGAAACTACCAAATGCACCTGTTTTTTATTCGCGTTTTAACATTTTGGTATTGGCTAAAAAGAGTGCTGCAACAAGTATTAAGATGGCTCCTGAGAGAATTAAAGTAGACGTTGCACTAGAATGATCAACAATGATAAAGCGAATGATTGCTGTAATACCAATATAAATGAAATACCTTAGCGGGAAGTGGAAATGCGATTCAAAATACTTAACAATTAACGCAATAAATTCAAAGTAAAGGAAAAATGTTAAAATATCTTGCGTCATATAATAATAGGAAACTTCCGTATCTAAAAAGAAAATATTATTAAATATGGTAAAAGCTTCTCTAATTAAAAAGGCGGTTAAGGTAAAACCAACCATAATTAATGCTAAATTCAAAGTCAATCGAAGTAAAATCGGAACAATGGAAGAAATTTTTTCTAACCACTTCATGTTTTTCCTCCTCTTTAAAAACGAATAGTTGTTTTAGTTAGTTTACACTATCTGAAGCTCTTTGCCTATTTTAAAGGTAGGTTTGCCTACTTGCTTTTTTATAGATAAGAAAACTAGCAACCATAATTAGAATTACCCCATAATTGTAGGAGCTTCATGACCAATCGAGTTGTAAATTTGACCGCGAATAGTAGGTAAAGCAGAATGGGTGTAATATAGTTGATGCCGATAACTGCAAATTTCTGCAATCATCCCCAAAACAGCCATTTGCTTATCTATTAGCTTCAACAATAGTTTTGGCATGATGAAAACCAGGTCAACTTAAATGTATTTTCCGGAGGCTTATAGGATGGATGAAAGCGCTATTTGTTAAGAGTATGTAAATTCTTTTCCTTATCAATATTATTTCCATGTAAAGTTTTGTTATACTTAACACATAAACTATTTGGAAGGGACTGAAGGGATTGGAGATATACCGCAAAAGCGCGGCAGAAACATTTGTTCAACTAGATGCGACCGAAAAAGGTCTAACAACAGCGGAGGTAACAAAACGGCAAGAAAAGTATGGCTTTAATGAATTGAAAAATAAAAAGAAAGACCCGTTATGGAAACTTTTTTTAGAAACATTTAAAGATCCAATGGTTATAGTGTTGGTTATTGCGGCACTTGTTCAATTAGTACTTGGAGAAGTGGTTGAATCCTTAATTATCTTTTTAGTGTTAATTGTAAACTCAGTGATTAGTGTTGTTCAAACAAGAAAAGCTGAGAGTTCGCTTGATGCTTTAAGAGAAATGTCTGCCCCAGTGGCTAAAGTTATTCGTGATGGTAGTAAACAAAGCATTCATGCCCGCGAATTAGTACCTGGTGATGTAGTTATCTTAGATGCAGGTGATTTTGTCCCAGCAGATGGTCGTTTATTTGAAAGTGGTTCTTTGAAGATTGACGAAGGAATGCTGACAGGTGAATCAGAAGCGGTCGAAAAGTATATAGATACGATTTCGGATGAAGTAGGACTTGGGGACCGTGTCAATATGGTGTTCAGCGGTTCGCTAGTCGTATACGGTCGTGGTATGTTTGTTGTAACCGGGACTGCTAGCGAAACGGAAATTGGTAAGATTGCTGGACTTCTTGAAACTGCTGAAGCAAAACAAACACCATTACAACGAAAATTAGAAACATTTAGTAAAAAATTGGGACTTGGAATTTTAGCGCTCTGTATTTTAATTTTTGCTGTAGAAGCAGGACGTGTATTTTTAGGAAATGATTCTGCGGATATGGCGACGGCGATTCTAAATGCCTTTATGTTTGCTGTAGCAGTGGCTGTAGCGGCGATTCCAGAAGCACTTTCTTCCATCGTAACGATTGTTCTTGCAGTTGGAACGAATAAAATGGCCAAACAACATGCGATTATTAGAAAACTCCCTGCTGTGGAAACATTAGGATCCACAAGCGTTATTTGTACAGATAAGACTGGGACATTAACCCAAAATAAAATGACAGTGGTTGACTACTACTTACCAGATGGTACAAAAGAAAATTTCCCAGATAGTCCAGAAAATTGGTCAGAAGGGGAGCGCCGTTTAATCCATATTGCGGTACTTTGTAATGACTCCAATATTAATGGAGAAGGTAAAGAACTTGGTGATCCAACCGAAGTAGCGCTCATTGCTTTTAGTAATAAAAATAATCAAGATTACAATGAAATTCGCGAAAAATTCATCCGTGAAGGTGAAATTCCGTTTGATTCAGATCGTAAGTTAATGTCAACGCTGCATACCTTCAATGAAAATAAAGCAATGCTAACAAAAGGTGGACCGGATGTAATGTTCGCTCGCTGTAGTTATGTTTTCCTTGACGGAGAAGAAAAGCCAATGACAACAGAAATTTTGGCGAAACTACAAGAAATAAACGAAGAATTTTCTAATCAAGCGCTTCGTGTTCTAGCATATGGTTACAAACGAATGCCGGCCGATACTACGGAATTAAACCTATCGGATGAACAAGATATTGTCTTGGTTGGTTTAACTGCAATGATTGACCCACCACGTGAAGCTGTGTATGCCTCTATTGAAGAGTCGAAAAAAGCGGGTATCCGTACAGTTATGATTACCGGAGACCATAAAACAACGGCACAAGCAATTGGCCGCGACATTGGTTTAATGGATGCTGATGATATTGCATTGACAGGTCAAGAACTAGATGCAATGCCAGAAGAAGAACTCGACAATAAATTAGAGCATATTGCTGTATATGCTCGAGTTTCTCCAGAAAATAAAATCCGTATTGTTAAAGCTTGGCAGAAAAAAGGTAAAATCACCGCAATGACTGGAGACGGTGTTAATGATGCCCCTGCTTTAAAACAAGCAGACATTGGTGTTGCAATGGGTAGCGGGACGGATGTTGCTAAAGACTCCGCCGCAATGATATTAACTGATGATAACTTTGTTTCCATTGTGGATGCAGTAGGTGTTGGTCGTACTGTTTTTGATAATATTAAGAAATCGATTGCCTATCTATTTGCAGGTAATTTAGGTGCAATCATTGCGATTTTATTCGCGCTTGTACTTGACTGGATTAATCCATTTACAGCATTACAACTACTATTTATTAATTTAGTCAATGATTCCCTGCCAGCAATCGCCTTAGGTATGGAAAAAGCAGAACCTGACGTGATGAAACGCAAGCCAAGAGATATTAACGAAGGGATTTTTGCCGGTGGAACGATGCGCGCAGTGATTAGCCGCGGAGTATTAATCGGTATCGCCGTAATCATCTCACAATATATCGGTATGCAAATTTCACCAGAGATGAGTGTTGCAATGGCATTTACTACACTTATCCTAGCTCGTACATTACAAACTTTTGCTGCCCGCTCAAATGTTCAAACTGCATTTGGCGCAGGATTCTTTAGCAATAAATATGTAATTGGCGCGGTATTACTTTGTTTCGCATTATACGGAATCACTGTTTTACCAGGAGCGCGTGAAATCTTCTCCATCCCAGCAACATTTGGCTTACATGAATGGTCAATTGCTGCAGGACTAGCACTCGGAGCAGTAATTATGATGGAAATTATCAAAGTCATTCAAAATAAATTTTTTAAAGAAGCATAATAAAAGCAGAAATCCCTAGTTGTTCTAATGGGATTTCTGCTTTTTCGTGTGAAGCTTATTGTAATGCGTGGCAATCAATAGTGTTTATTTAAGTCCGTTCTTTCCAAATAAAAGATTAAACATTTGATTAGGTTGTGGTATCTTTATTGATTTAAAAATATTTTAATACACCAACCAAATAACTGCTCCAACTGTCCAAACCATCGCAAGCGGTACTAAAATTCGGAACTTTGTTTTTTGTGTCTTATGATGAAAAAGTTGCATCGATATCCAACTGCCAAATGCGCCGCCGAGAAACGCAGTAAGAAGAAGGGCGGATTCTGGAATACGGTATGCGTGTTTTATTGCTTTTCGTTTATCAATAGCGAACATTAGAAATGAAATAACTGTTATCGCAATCAAATAAATCGTTAAAACCATTAGTAATTCCCCCTTTAAATTGCTAAAACAAACTTTATTGATTAGAATAAAAGCATACCACAAAAGAAAGCAGGGATAAAATGGCAAAAGAAATTATTCAAACAAATAATGCGCCAAAAGCACTTGGACCGTATTCGCAAGCTGTAAAAGTGAATGGTTTTATTTTCACATCGGGTCAACTTGGTATTAACCCAGCAACTGGAGAATTAGCAGAAGGGGCGACAGAACAAGCCGAGCAAGCTTTTAAAAATCTAGCATCTGTGTTAGAAGAAGCTGGTTCTAGTTTGGAAAAAATCGTCAAAGCAACTGTTTTTTTCAAAGATTTAAATCAATTTACAGCAGTTAATGAAGTATACGCAACATTCTTTTCCAGTGATTTCCCAGCTAGAAGTGCATTTCAAGTAGCAAAATTACCACTTGATGCCGAAATTGAAATCGAAGTTATTGCAGAAGCATAAATATTCAGAAAAAAGTTGACAATCAATCTATACAAACGATATAATAAAAAACAATTACATAGCAACTTATCAAGAAAGGTGGAGGGTTCTGGCCCAGTGAAGCCTTGGCAACCGGATTTCTCACGGTGCCAAATCCAGCAGGTAACACTGACAGATAAGGCATGCGAATCAGGTAAAGCTACTTTCCCTCAAAAGCTGTCTTTTAAGGGGAAGTTTTTTTGTACATAAAAATAATAAAGAATTGAGGCGAAGAAAATGAAGCAAGTAGCACCATTTTATGCAGATCACGTTGGGAGTATTTTACGAACAAAGGCGATTAAAGAAGCGAGAAAGAAATTTGAAGTGGGTGAAATTTCAGCCGAAGAACTTCGTACAGTTGAAAACACAGAAATAAAATATATTGCGGAGAAGCAGAAAGAAGTTGGCTTAAAAGCAATTACAGATGGCGAATTCCGCCGAGCGTGGTGGCATTTTGACTTCTTAGAGAATTTAGATGGTGTAGAAGGGTACGATGCGGAAGGTGGTATTCAGTTTAGCCAGGTGCAAACTAAATCGCATTCAGTAAAAATTACAGGTCCAATCGACTTTACAACCCATCCTTTTATAGCTGATTTTCAGTTTTTAAAAGAGCAAGTTGGCGAAAACCATGTAGCTAAGCAAACGATTCCAAGTCCAGCGATGCTCCATTACCGCGGAGATATTGAATATCAGCCATATTTAGACGATACTACAAAATTTGCTAGCGATTTAGCAGTAGCATATCAAAAAGCGATACAAGCCTTTTATGATGCAGGTTGCAGGTATTTACAACTAGACGATACTTCATGGAGTTATTTATGCTCTGATGAACAGCGAGAAGTGGTTCGGAAGCGAGGTTTTGACCCAGATACATTACAGGAAACATATAAAACCTTAATAAATGAAGCTGTGAAATATAAGCCAGCTGATATGGTCATTACGATGCATATTTGCCGTGGGAATTTCCGTTCAACTTGGATTGCTTCGGGCGGCTATGGACCTGTAGCTGAAACTTTATTTAGCCAGTTACATATAGACGGTTTCTTTTTAGAGTATGATAATGAACGTTCTGGGGATTTTGCTCCTTTACAATATGTTAACCGACCGGATCTTAAAATTGTTCTCGGTTTAGTTACCTCTAAAACAGGTGAGTTAGAGGAAGCGGCAACAATTAAGGCGCGTATTGAAGAAGCTAGTAAAATAGTTCCGCTCACCCAATTACGACTTAGCCCACAGTGCGGGTTTGCTTCCACCGAAGAAGGCAATATTTTAACAGAAGAAGAGCAATGGAATAAATTACGTTATATAGTTAAATTAGCAAACGAGGTATGGGGAGATTAAATAAGCAAAAGAACTAGTTGGAAGTTTTCAGCTAGTTCTTTTTTATCTTTACAAATGGTATGGATAGCGCTAGAATAAGTGTTCTAGAGGAGGTAATTCCTTTGAATACGCAATTACAACAAAAACTAACTTTATTACCTGATTCACCAGGTTGTTATATATATAAAGATGAAAAGCAAGAAATTCTCTATATCGGCAAATCTAAATGTCTAAAAAACCGCGTAAAGTCTTATTTTACTGGTAAGCAAATTGGTAAAACAGCTCGACTTGTCCGGCAAATTAGCGATTTAGAGCTTATTATTACAACGACAGAAAAAGAAGCATTGCTACTAGAGATGATTTTAATTCAAAAATACCAGCCGCCCTTTAATGTTATGTTAAAGGAAGGTCCGAGCTACCCATATATTAAAATTACAAATGAAAAAAATCCGCATATTGAAGTAGTGGTAGAAACAAAAGCAGATGGTGCACACTATTTTGGTCCTTATCCAGGCCGTTATTCTGTAAGGCAAACGGTGGCATTATTAGAAAAACTTTTCCCATTATGTAGATGTGAAGGAAAACCTGGCCGTCCTTGTTTATATTATCATTTAGGATTATGCCTAGGCCCATGCCAAGCAGAAATTGAACCGGCTGTATATCAAGCTCAAATTCAAAAAATTTCGCGATTTTTAGAAGGTGATGTTAAAGATATCAAAGCAAAATTAACAGAAGATATGCAAATCGCGACAGAAAAATTACAATTTGAACGAGCGGCAGAACTACGAGATACTATTCACGCTATTAATGAAACAATTGAAAAGCAGCATATTATTTTTCCAGGTTTAAAAAATCGTGATATTATCGGTTGCTACACAGAAGATAATTATTTAAGTGTTTTTGTCTTTTTTGTTCGTAATGGTGCAATTAACGGGACTAAGTGGCACGTTTTTCAAATTCAAAAATCACTACAAGAAGATTTAGCGGATTTTATCAATCAATTTTATCAAGATCCGAATAACATCTGGCCTAAAGAGCTATTAATTGCAGAAAAACTAAATAAAAATTCTTTATCAACCAATCTTCAAAAAGCAAGTTCATTTCCACAAAAAGGCGGAAAAAAGAAGCAAATAGATTTAGCAGTCGAAAATGCGAAGAGCACATATATTGCATATACTAAAATGAAAGAATACGATTTTGAAAATCAATTAAAAAATACTTAGAAGCTAACGGTTATTCATTGGCTCAGATTGTAGAAAAATGTTTGGGAATTAACACAATGACAGTGCTGGTGAGATTTTCTATTACCTAATTGGCGATTCCTGGAAGCTTACACTAAATTAATAGCAATTTCTCATTTACTTTGAGCCCCTAACGTCACTGTTAGGGCTTTTTTTATGCAAAAAAACACGTCCATCATAGATGTTTTTAGGCGTCTTGCTCCATGTTTTTCCTAGTGTTTCCATTTGTGAATGATATAATAAGAACAGGAGAATGGACTCCTAATAAAAGAAGAGAGGAT